>DAIMKE010000015.1:0-18190 GCA_036721875.1 Bradyrhizobium sp.
GCCTATGTCCGCACCGGCCTTGGCGGCCAGAAAGTCGTCCTCGACGGCGGCTCGATCGTGCTGCCCGTCTTTCACTCGACCGCCGCGGTCAACCTGAAGACACTGCGGCTCGAAGTCACGCGTGGCGGCCCGGATTCGCTGATCACCAAGGATCGCATGCGCGTCGACATCGGTGCCGAATTCTACGTGCGCGTCAAACCCGATGCATCGTCGATCGCGCTTGCCGCGCAGACATTGGGCAGCCGCACCAACCATGCCGGCGAATTGCGCGAATTGATCGAGGCCAAATTCGTCGACGGCCTGCGTTCGGTGGCCGCCACCATGAACCTCGAAGAGTTGCAGGAGCAGCGCGCGACGTTCGTCAAGTCGGTGCAGGAAGCTGTCGGCGCCGACATCCAGAACAACGGTCTCGAACTCGAGTCGGTATCGCTGACGCGGCTCGACCAGAGCGACATCAAGCATTTCAATCCGAGCAACTTCTTCGACGCCCACGGCCTGACAACGCTGACCAAGATCACGAGGGAGCGCGAACAGGAGCGCAACCAGATCGTCCGCACCACCGAAGTGAATATCGCGCAGCAGGACCTCGTCGCCCGCCAGACCACGCTGACGATCGAAGCCACCAAGCGCGAGGCGGAACTGGCGCAGCAGCGCGACATCGCCAACAAGACCGCCGCGATGCGCGCACAAACCGCACAGGTCGAACAGACCGCATTGCAGAACGAGGCTGAATACCGCATTCAGCAGGAACTCGCCGTCGCCAACAAGCAGACCGAAGCCAACCAGGCCCGCGATACCCGAAAGATCGAGGCCGATCTCGCGGTGAAGCGCCGCAACACCGAAATGGAGCGCGACCTGCAGATCGTAGCCCAGGAAAGCGCGATCGCAGTCGCGACCAAGAGCAAGGAGCAATCCGAGGCGCAGACCGTCGCGGAGACCGCGCGTGCGCTGGCGATCGCGGCCGAGGAAAAGGTCACCACCGCCAAGGCCGTCGAAATCGCCGAGCGCGACAAGATCATCAACGTGATCGCAGCGCGAAAGGCTGCCGAAACCGAGGCGATGCCCATCACCGTGATGGCGGAAGCCGAAAACCAGGCCGCGAACAACAAGGCCGAGGCCATCACCATGCTGGCCAAGGCCGACGCCGATGCAGCGATCACCCGCGCCGCCGGCGTCAAATCGCTCGGCCAGGCCGAAGCGGAAGTCGCGGCGCTGAAGGCGGAAGCCCGCAACAAGCTCTCCCAGGAGATGGTCGACTACGATCTCACGCTGGCGCGCATCAACGTCATTCCGAGCGCCCTGGCCGAAGCGGTCAAGCCGATCGAGAAGATCTCGGACATCCGGATCTTCGACACCGGCGGCATGCTCGGCCGCGGCGGCGGCAACGGCACCATGAACGGCCATGGCAACGGTATCGGACTCGGCGACGGCCTTGCCGCGCAGTTGCTGTCGGTCTCGGCATTCAAGCCGATCATCGACAAGATCCTCGCCGAGGGCGGATTCGGCGCCGGTCCCGACGCGCTGACCACGCTGACGAATGCACTGGCCGCGCAGCAGCTGGCCGCTCCCACCGAACTGCCCGAGGTGGAAGATGCGGATGAGATGGAGACGCCGCCCGCCGCCATCTCCGGAACGGCCAAGGCGACCCTCGGACCGAAAACCTGATCGGCCGGCGGAGCAACGCGGCCAATAGAGTTTCAACTCGCCGTCATGCCCGGCCTTGTGCTGCCTTGTGCCGGGCATCCACGTCATCAGTCTAGCTAGACTAGTGTCCCGGACGCGGTGCAGCGCCTCTTGGCGGTGCGCCGCAGAGCCGGGACCCACGTGCAGGGTCCGGTGCTCGCTGGGTCCCGGCTCTGCGTCGCGTCACTGCGTGCCGCGCCGCGTCCGGGACACGAGTGTGGTTGGCTTCAGGAATTCAGTTTGCTGGTGAGATCATCCCAATCCGGATTGAGTTCCTCGATGGGCTTGACTTTCCACGCTCGCCGCCAGCGCTTCATCGAGTGTTCTCGCGCACGGGCTTCGAGAATGGAATCGAACGCCTCGAAATAGACCAGCCGATCGACGCCGTATTGCCGGGTGAACCCGGGGACGAGCCGGCCTTTGTGCTCCGACATTCGCCGCACCAGATTGTTCGTGACCCCGACATAGAGCGTCCCGCCGCGCCTGCTTGCAACAATGTAGACGAAAAGCGATCTACCCATAGACGCATACAATATACTACGCAATCTGAAATAGTATCGAAAATCATCGCCGGTTCGCGTGTCCCGGACGCGGTGCAGCGCCTCTTGGTGGTGCGCCGCAGCGCCGGGACCCACGTGCAGGCTCGGTGGTCGCTGGCTCCCGGCTCAGCATCAAGTCGGGAAACGGGTGGGCTCGATCTTCCTCCGCTCACACAATCCGGAAAGATCGAATCTTCCGAAGGACCTCTACAATGTCAGCCGCCCACGACCCTCGCCTGCCCGCAACCTTCAACCGCCTGGCCTGGTCGAACCTCGCCGCGCAATCGGCCGAACAGATTGCGCTGGCCGCGGCTCCGATTGTCGCCGTGCTCCTGCTCCGGGTCGGCGAAGGCCAGGCCGGCCTGCTGCAGACCGCGCTGACGCTGCCGTTCATCCTGTTTGCGATCCCCGCAGGCCTGCTCGCCGATCGCATCTCGCGGCGCTGGGTGATGGCGGCCAGCGAGGCGCTGCGCGCGGCGGCGCTGGCCGGAATCCTGCTGCTGCTCTGGCTCGGCCAGATGACCCTGCCGCTGCTTTCGCTGCTCGGCTTCGTCGCCGTCTGCGGCACGGTCGCCTACAGCGTTGCCGCACCGGCGTTGGTCCCATCGCTGGTGACTTCACAACAATTGCCCGCTGCGAACGCGCGGATCGAGCTGGCGCGCACCGTAGCCTTTGCGAGCGGCCCTGCGCTCGGCGGCGTGCTGATCGGATGGGTCGGCGCCGCGCCCGCGTTCGGATTCGCGGCCGCGCTATCAGTCGTCGCGGTCGTCCTGCTGTCTGGCATCCATGAACCGGCGCGTGCGCCAGCGCCGCGGCGGCATCCCCTACAGGACATCAAGGAAGGTGCCGCGTTCGTTCTGCATCATCACTTGCTGCGGCCGGTCTTCATCACCCAGTTCATCTTCAACACCGCTTCGTTCCTGCTGCTCGCCGTGTTCGTGCCGTACGCCGTACGCCATCTCGGCCTGTCCGCCACAGGCGTCGGCATGACGCTCGGGATGTACGGCGTCGGCATGGTGGTCGGCGCACTGGCGGCGACGCGGGTGATGCAGCGGCTCGCCTTCGGCACCGTGATCGGGCTTGGACCGGTCACCGGCTTCGTCGCCGCGGCCGTGATGGCGCTGACGACGATCGCCCCGACGCCGTGGCTTGCCGGCCTGAGCTTCTTCCTGCTCGGCGCAGGTCCGATCCTGTGGGTGATCTCGACCACGACGTTGCGACAGTCAGTGACGCCGCCGTCGCTGCTGGGGCGCGTCTCGGCGATCAACATCATGAGCTATGGCGCACGGCCGCTCGGTTCGGCGCTCGGCGCCATCGTCGGCGGACTCTACAGCGCCGAGGCCTGCCTCTACCTGGCGGCGGTAATCTTCGGCGCCCAGGCGCTGGTGATCTGGGTTTCGCCCGCCGTCGCGCTGGCGCGGCAGCCGGACATGGTGGGCGAGCCAGCGCGGTGCTGACCGTCGGGGGTTACGCCGGCGAATAATTGTCCTTGCGACCGAAGCGAAGCAATCCATTCCTTCTTTTCGCGACCCGATGGATTGCTTCGCTTCGCTCGCAATGACCGCCGGGGCGCATGCTTCCTTCTAAACAACCCTGTCATCTCTTCTCGGCACTTTCCCACCTCTCATTATATGATATATATCATTTAATAAACCAGGGAACCCGCATGACCGACCAGACCGCCGCGCTCGCCGCCAGCCGCCGCCCCGAGGCTTCCTCCACCGTTCTGCAGATCGCGGTGCTGGCCGGGCTTGCGGCGACCGGCACGCTGGCGACCAACATCCTGCTACCGTCGCTGCCACAGATGGCGGTGTCGCTGAAGGTTTCGAGCGCGGCGGTCACCTCGGCCATCACCGTCTTTCTCGCGGTATTCGCGGTGGGCCAGCTCGTGGTCGGGCCGATCTCGGACCGCTACGGCCGCCGCTGGCCGGTATTGATGGGCTTTGCGGTGTTCTTCGCCGGCAGCATCTGGTGTGCGCTTGCCAACGACCTGCCGAGCCTGCTGACGGGCCGGGTGATCCAGGCGGCCGGGGCGTGCGCCACCTCGGTGCTGTCCCGCGCGATTGCCCGGGACCTGTTCTCAGGCGCGGCGCTGGCGCGCGCGATGGCGCTCATCATGATCGCGATGGCGGCGGCACCTGGCTTCTCGCCATTGCTCGGCGGCGCGCTCGACCACGCCTTCGGCTGGCGATCCGAATTCGTGCTGGTCGCAGCCTTCGCCGCGCTCGGCGCCCTCGCCTACGGCGCCGTTCTCGGCGAGACCCATCATGCGACGCGGACACCGCTCGATCCGCTCGCCATCGCCAAAAACTATTTTGCCCTGATCGCCGACCGCCGCTTCGTGGTGCCGGCAGCTACCGTGAGCCTGATCATGGGCGGGCTGTTCTCGATCTTCTCGGCTGCGCCGCGCATATTGATCGAGGCAATGCATTTTACGCCGATCCAACTGGGCCTGTTCTTCGCCGGCACCGTGTTGATCGTATTCGCCGCCGGCATGCTCGCGACCAAGCTTGCCCCGCGCTACGGGCTCGACCGCTCGATCCGCGGAGGACTGTTCGCGACCGCGCTCGGCGCCATCGCGATGCTTCTGGTTGCGCTGTACAGCCCCTCCTTCCTGCCATTCCTCGCGGCGATGAGCGTGTTCCTGCTCGGCATGGGCATCGTCAACCCGCTGGGGACGGCGCAGGCGCTCTCGCCGTTCGGCGAGAAGGCGGGCGCAGCTTCCGCGCTGGTCGGCTTCTGGCAGATGATGACGGCCGCCATCGGCGTCTGGCTCGCCGCCACGATCTCGCATGACGCGCTGTTTGCGCTCGGCGTGGTGTTGACGGTATTTTCGATGGTCGCAGTCGGGCTCTACACGCTGCGGTCCCGCGCAGCTAGGGCCGCATGAACATGAAGTCCGTATCGGGATCGCAATTTTCGGCGACGAAGCGCAACTCCGACTGAACGTCGGACACGCCCCGGCTCTCCAGATATTTGCCGACCACAAGACCCAGCATCGCGCGGCATATGCTGTCGGCCCCCTGCCCGGCGGCTTCCGCCTCGGCCATGGCGGCAGAGAAATGCCGTTCTGCAATCTCGGTTGCGGACATGCTGGCCACCTTTTCCCGTCGCGCCGGTCGCGCGGCAAGAGTTGAGACCGAAGCCAGGGCTCCGCGCCTTGATATGAATCAAGCTGGCCCCGCGGGCTTCGCGGCGAGCAATCAGGAAGCCAGATAGCGCTCATACTTCCCGCCCACGACCTCATCCGCGGTAATGTCGGGATCGAGCGTATAAAGATCCTGCGCGCGGCTGATGCCGCGCAGGGCGAAGCGGCCGGTGGAGACCAGATAGTTCCGCCCCGCCGCGTCGAGGCCCGAACGGAACGCCGACGACATCAGCAGTTCGCGGTCGACCGAGCGGCACATCGAGGCGATGCGGCTGACCTCGTTGACGGCCGGTCCCACCACCGTGAAATCGAGCCGGTCGTCGCTGCCGATATTGCCGTAGAACACCTCGCCGACATGCAGGCCGACATGGGCCGTCGTCACCGGGCGATTCTCGCCGGTGCGGCGGCTGTTGAGCGCGCGCATGTTGCGGCGGAAACGATGCTCGGCGGCGAGCGCGGCGCGTCGTGCGGCTGCCATGTTCTCGTTGGTGAACATCGCCAGCACGCCGTCGCCGATCAGCTTCAGCACCTCGCCACCGGCCTCATGAATGGCGTCGATCGAGGCCTGCGCGTAATCATTGAGGAACGGGATGATTTCATCCGGCTCGATGCTCTCGCTGATCGCGGTCGAGCCGCGCAAATCCGAGAACCACAGCACGGTGTTGATGCGCTCGGTGATGCCGCGCGAGATCCGCCCGCGCAGCACCTGCTCGGCGGCGTCGCGCCCGAGATAGACCCGGCCCAGCGTCTTGGCGATATCGGCCTGCGCCGCGGTCTTGATCGCCAGCCCCAGCACCGGCACCAGGTCGCGCAGCGCCGCCAGCCCTTGCGCGCCAAAGCCTTCTTCGCGCCGCGTCACCCAATAGGAATAGACGCAGTCCATCTGTCCCATGGTGCCGGCCTCGCCGAACCGATGGGTGTAGGCCACCAGATGCTTGTGACCCTTCTCGGCGAGTTCGCCCATGAACTTGAAATTGTGGGACGGGCTCTTGACGAGGTCGAGCGGCAGTTCCTCGTGGCCGGCTTCGAGCATGTGATGGAAGATCGAGCTGCGCCAGGCCTCCGCGGCTTCGCCCTCGTTGGTCGAACCATATTCGAAGACGTCGCTCTCGTTGGTCTCGGCATCGTTCCAGCGAAAGCCGCGGCCCTCGAAGATCGGGTGCAGCGTATCGATGAAGACCATCCCGCGCGACACGTGAAGGCCCTCGGCGCGGCAGCGCTCGCAGAAGCCGCGGATCAGGTCATTCTCGGACAGGCCGGTGAGGCCCTGGCTCACCAGCCAGTTCATCAGGCGCAAGCGGGGCGTAAGTTCCATACGGCATTATGCCGCGCAATCGCGCCGAGTGAAAGACGCAGGTCGCCAGCACGTTGCGCGAGGCGCCGCAGGGTTGTGATAGATCGCGACGCTCAAATTTCCGCTTGCTTCTTGATGGAAGCGGAAGTGGCGGTACCCGCCTCGTACCAACCGCGCGACGCCTTCACCAGATAGACCACCGAGAGCATGACGGGCACCTCGACCAGCACGCCGACCACGGTGGCCAACGCGGCTCCCGAGTTGAGGCCGAACAGGCTGATGGCGGTCGCGACGGCGAGTTCGAAAAAGTTGCTGGCGCCGATCAGCGCGGCAGGAGCAGCGACGCACCAGGCGACACCGAAGCGCCGGCTCAGCCAATAAGCCAGCCCGGCATTGAGATACACTTGGATCAGGATCGGTACCGCAAGCAGCACGATCACGAGCGGCTGCGCGATGATCTGTTCGCCCTGGAAACCGAACAGCAGCACCAGCGTGGTCAGCAACGCGACCAGTGACACCGGCTGCAGCGCATGAAGTGTCCGCGGCAAGGCGCCCGGCCCGGAGGCGAGCAGCGCGCGTCGCCATAGCTGCGCGATGATGACCGGCACCACGATATACAGCACCACCGAAATCAGAAGGGTCGCCCAGGGCACGGTGATGGAGGCGACGCCCAGCAGCAGGCCGACCAGTGGCGCAAAGGCGAAGATCATGATGACGTCGTTGAGCGCGACCTGGCTCAGGGTGTAATGCGGCTCGCCTTCGCACAGGTTCGACCATACAAACACCATCGCCGTGCAAGGCGCCGCCGCCAGCAGGATGAGGCCGGCGATATAGGACGGGATTTGAGCCGCCGGCAGCCACGGCGCGAACAGATGCCCGATGAAGATCGAGCCCAGCAGCGCCATCGAGAACGGCTTCACCGCCCAGTTGATGAAGAGCGTGACGCCGACGCCACGCCAATGCTCGCGGACCTGGCCGAGCGCGCCGAAGTCGATCTTCAGCAGCATCGGGATGATCATCAGCCAGACCAGGCCGGCGACCGGCAGGTTGACGCGTGCGACCTCAGCACTCGCTATGGCCGCGAACAGTCCAGGCAGGAGGTGTCCGAGGCTGACACCCGCGACAATGCACAGCGCGACCCACAGCGAAAGATAGCGTTCGAACAGGTTCATGATGCTTAGATCCGGAGGTCTTGGAGGGGCCGCGTTCGCTCTGCGCGCCCGCGCCGCTCTGCTGGGTGCGACGGCCTCTCGATATTTCAGGCAGGCCCGGTTGGCAAGAAATATGTCTTGATTTATCGACATATCAGCGCAATAAATCGCGCCAATTGACGAGATTCTCGGTCATTCTCGGGCAAATTTTCATCATATTGTCATTCGATTAGTCGAGTAATATGGACATGATGCGATCATCGATCCTTCCGGGAAGAGCAATGGACGAGGCCAACCGCGAGGCGAATGCGATAGAGGGGTTTGGATCGCTTGCGCAACCAACCCGTCTCGCAGCGGTGCGCCATCTGCTCGCTGTCCACCCGCAAAGCCTGCCCGCAGGTGAGATCGCGCGGCTTTGCGACGTTCCTCACAACACGATGTCGACGCACCTCGGCATCTTGAATCGGGCCGGTCTGATCTCGGTCGAAAAGGACGGCCGCTCGATGAACTATCGGGCTGACGTCGCCGGGTTTCGAGGCTTGCTGGAATTTCTGTCCCGCGATTGCTGCAACGGCCGACCGGAACTGTGCGGGAACGCTTTCGACCTTCCGCTCGAATCCATCGCTGCCGAACCAACGGAGAAGTTCATGGCGCCGGCGTTCAATGTCCTCTTCCTGTGCACGCAAAATTCCGCGCGCTCGATCATCGCCGAGGCGCTGCTCGAGAAGATCGGCCGCGGCCGCTTCCGGGCCTATTCCGCCGGTTCGGCGCCGGCCCGTGAACCGATGCCGGAAGTCATCGAACGGCTGGCGGCGCTCGGGCATGACGTGTCGCACCTGCATTCAAAATCGTGGGATGAGTTCAAGGGGCCGCACGCGCCCCGGATGGACTTCATCATCGCGCTCTGCGACGCGCCCAACAATCAGTTTTGCCCGGATTTCGGCGCGCAGTTCGTCACCGGCGCCTGGCCCCTGCCCGATCCTGCACAGTTCTCGGGGTCGGCAACCGAGCGGACCACGCTCCTGAACGAACTGTATGCGATGATCCGGCGCCGGATCGAAATCTTCACCAGCCTGCCGTTCGACTCGCTGGACCGCATGGCGATCAAGGCCCGCCTCGACGAAATCGGCGATACGACGCGCGTAACTCCGTAAGGAAGACCATGAAAGTTGGCATCAATGGCATGGGCCGCATCGGCAGGCTCGCGCTGCGCGCGGCGCTTGGGGGCATCCACCGTCCGGAAAGCGATCCACGCGCCGAGAACCGACTGGAAGTCGTCCATATCAATGAATTGAAAGGCGGCATCGCTGCGACGGCGCACCTGCTCGAATTCGACAGCGTTCACGGACGCTGGCACGCGCCCATTGAAGTCAGTGCCGGCAGTGCCATCACGATTGGCAAGAACCGCATCGGCTTCAGCGAAGCGGCCGGCCCGGGCGAGGTCGCATGGGGCGATCTCGGCTGCGACGTCGTGCTCGAGTGTACCGGCAAATTTCTCAAGCCGGATCAGCTTCAGGCCTATTTCGACCGCGGCGTCAAACGCGTGATCGTCGCCGCTCCCGTCAAGGACGATGCGGCGCTCAACATCGTGGTCGGCGTCAACGATCACCTCTATGATCCCGCCCGGCACCGGCTGCTGACGGCGGCATCCTGCACCACGAACTGCCTGGCCCCCGTCGTCAAGGTCATCCAGGAGTCGATCGGTATCCGGCACGGACAGATCACGACGATCCACGATCCGACCAACACCAACGTCGTCGTTGACGCTCCGCACAAGGATCTTCGCCGCGCGAGATCCGCGATGCTTTCGATGCAACCCACGACGACCGGGAGCGCGACCGCGATCTCGCTGATCTATCCGGAACTCAAGGGCAAGCTGAACGGGCACGCGGTGCGCATTCCCGTGCTGAACGCCAGCCTGACCGACTGTGTGTTCGAACTGAAGCGCCCGACCACGGTGGAGGAGGTCAACCATCTCTTCAAATCGGCCTCCGAAGGCGCTCTGGCCGGCATACTGGGTCTGGAGACCAGACCTCTCGTCTCGGCCGACTACAACAACGACCCTCGCAGTTCGATCGTCGATGCCTTGAGCACGATGGTCACCGACGAGACGCTGCTGAAAGTGTACGCGTGGTACGACAACGAGGTCGGCTATGCCTGCCGGATGGTCGACCTCGCCAACATCGTTCGACGTTCGGGCGTTTGAGCCATGGTCCGAAACTACCTCATCGTGACGGCGTCGTATTGGGGCTTCACGCTCGTCGACGGCGCGTTGCGCATGCTGGTGCTGTTCCACTTTTTCCGGATGGGTTACACGCCATTTACCCTGGCGTTTCTGTTCCTGCTCTATGAAGCGGCGGGAATCGGCGCCAACCTCGCCGGCGGCTACTTCGCGTCGCGCTTCGGCATTCCCCGCATGCTCGCGATCGGACAGATGCTCCAGATCGCCGGCTTGCTGATGTTGTCGGCGCTCGATCCCGGATGGGGCGCGGTGGCATCGGTCGCGTGGGTCGTGATCGCCCAGGGCATCGCCGGGGTAGCCAAGGATCTGACCAAGACGGCATCTAAATCCGCGATCAAGGCAACATCGGCCGAAGGCAGCGGGCAATTATTCCGGTGGGTCGCCTGGTTCACCGGCTCCAAGAACGCGATGAAGGGTGTCGGCTTCTTCGTCGGCGGCCTGCTGCTCGATCTTGCGGGCTTCACCCATGCGCTATGGCTGATGGCCGCCCTGCTCGGCGTCGTCTTCGTCACGGGGCTGCTGCTGCTGCCCGCTCAGCTCGGCAAGGCGAAATCGTCGAAAACCATCCGCGAGTTGTTTGGCAAATCGCGCGGCGTGAACCTTCTGGCGGCCGCGCGCATCTTCATGTTCGGCGCCAGGGATGTCTGGTTCGTGGTCGGCCTGCCCGTCTTTCTCTACGCCTACGGCTGGACGTTCCTGCAGGTGGGTGCATTCCTGGCGGCCTGGACCATTGCCTATGGCGGCGTGCAGGCTATCGCGCCCTCGCTGGTAAGCCGCAGCACAGATGGCCTCAGTCGCGAGGTGCCGGCCGCACGGGTCTGGGCCGCCATTCTCGCGGCCGTGCCGATCGCGCTGGCGGTTATCATGAACTCAACCGAGATCGGGCGGCCCGACATCGTCCTGGTGGCCGGATTGGCGCTGTTCGGACTGCCGTTTGCCGTCAACTCGTCGCTGCATTCGTATCTCATCCTGGCCTATGCGGGCTCCGAAAAGGCCGCCGAGGACGTCGGCTTCTACTATGCCGCCAATGCGGCCGGGCGCCTGCTCGGCATCACGCTATCCGGCGTGCTGTATCAATTTGCGGGCATCACGGGCTGCCTGATCGGCTCCGCGGTCATGTTGCTGCTTTGCTCGCTGATCACGTTCCTGCTCCCGTTGAACGCGGGCCTGCCGGCGGCGAGGCCAGCCAAGGCCTGATCCGGGCGAAATTCCATCGCCGCGAGACCGTCGGGCATTCCATATATCCCGTATTTCGATAATTCTAGAAATACAGTTGACGGACCGGGTTTCCCGTGGGACGATGTCGGCATGAAACTCGACGCTGCCGCCGCCCATCTCGAAGCGCTGGGAAATCCAACCCGGCTCAAGATCTACCGTGCACTGATCCGTGCCGGCGGCACCGGGCTTGCGGTCGGCCGCCTGCAGGACAAACTGAAGATCGCGCCCTCGACCCTCTCCCATCACATCAAGGCGCTGGTGGTGGCCGGCCTCGTGACCCAGGAGCGCGACGCCACCACCCTGATCTGCCACGCCAACTACGAAGTGATGCGGGAGCTGGTGGGCTTCCTCGTCGCGGAATGCTGCACCGAAAGTGCTGAAACCAGGGATGCCAAGACCGCGGCGTAGGCCCGATTGCCTGCGAACGGTATTTCGATATTTCCAGTTGAATGGGAGAATGCCATGGGCGCAGCCAAAACCGTCGCGATCATCGGAGCCGGGCCGGTCGGACTCGCCGCCGCCGCCCATGTTCTTGAGCGCGGACTGCAGCCGATCGTGCTGGAAGCCGGCGAAGACGTCGGCCATGCGATGCGGCAATGGGGCCACGTCCAGCTGTTCTCGCCATGGGAATACAACGTCGATAAGGCCGCGGTGCGCCTGCTGGCGGCGAGCGGCTGGAATTCTCCCGAGCCCGATCAATATCCGACCGGCGCGGAAATGGTGGAGCGCTATATCGAACCGCTCGCCAACAACACCGCACTGAAGTCTCACATCCGCACATCGAGCCGCGTCACCGGCATCAGCCGTGTCGGCTTCGACAAGATGAAGACCAAGGGCCGCGAGACCGCGCCGTTCGAGATTCGATACCAGAACGGAAAAGGCCCTGAAGTCGTCAGGGCCGATGCTGTCATCGACGTGTCCGGCACCTGGCATTCGCCGAATCCGGCAGGCGCCAACGGCCTCCCCGCCATCGGCGAGATGGATGTCGCGGACAGGATCGCGTACGGCATGCCTGATGTGCTGGGCAAGGATCGCGCACGCTACGCCGGCAAGACGGTTGCAGTGCTCGGCGCCGGTCATTCCGCGATCGGCACGCTGACCGATCTAGCAAAGCTCGCCGAACAGGTGCCGGGCACCCGGCCGATCTGGCTGTTGCGCGGCAGCGATCCCGCCAAGGCCTTTGGCGGCGGCGCCAACGACAAGCTGGCGGCTCGCGGCGAACTGGGCGCGGTCTTCGCTGCGCTGGTGACGGCCGGGCGTATCGAGATGGAAAGCGGGTTTCGCGCCTCTCACCTCGTCGCCGACGGCCCCCGCCTCGTCATCGGTGCGATCTCGGGCTGCAGCGCCCGCCGGGTCATGGCCGACGAATTGATCGTGGCGACGGGTTTCCGGCCCGACCTCGATTTCGTACGCGAGTTGCGTATCCGGCTCGATCCGGCGATCGAGTGCCCCGTCGCGCTGGCGCCGCTGATCGATCCGAACGAGCATAGCTGCGGCACCGTGCGGCCGCATGGCGCGCGCGAACTGGCGCAGGACGAACCCGGCTTCTATTTCGCGGGCATGAAATCCTACGGCCGCGCGCCGACCTTCCTGATGCTCACGGGCTACGAGCAGGTGCGTTCGATCGCCGCCGACATTGCCGGCGACCGCGAGGCTGCGGAGCGGGTCGAACTGGTGCTGCCCGAGACCGGCGTCTGCAGCCGCTCGCCGGAACCAGGTGCCAGCAATTGCTGCGGCGGCCCCGCATTAACGGATGTTGACGCCTGCTGCGTCGCGGATGAAAAGGCAAAGCAGCAAGGCAAGACCGGTTGCGGTTGCGCAGCCTGAAAAACGGGAGTGAACGGGATTTCGCTGGAAGGCCGTTCCGTCATCGTCGGCATGTGCACAGGGCAGCTCGGCAGCCTGCTCCCGCATGTCGTCGTACCTTCGGTCCTCGCAGGGTACCTGATTCCGGAATGGCATTTGAGCGGCGCGCAGGCCGGCCTGCTGGCGGGCTCGGGCGCGGCCGGCTACATGCTGGCCGTGCCGGTGCTGGCGACGCTCACCGATCGCATCGACGCGCGCAATATCCTGATTGCGGGCTCCGCGCTGAGCGGACTCGGCACCCTGCTGTTCGGCCTGTTCGCGACCGGCCTGTGGTCCGGCATCCTCTTCAACGCGATGGCAGGCGTTGGTTTTGCGGGCGCCTACATGCCGGGCCTCAAGGCGCTGACGGACCGTCTCGCGCCGGGCGATTCATCCCGCGCCATCACGCTCTACACGTCGAGCTTCTCGTTCGGTGTCGGCATGTCGTTTCTGGTTTCCCAACTTGTCGCGGAAGCCTGGGGCTGGCGCAGTGCCTTTCTCGTCACCGCCATCGGGCCGCTGGTGATGCTCACCGTTTGCCTGCTGCTGCGGCCTGTGAAGCCGGCGCCGGCGTCCGGGCGGTTTCTTGATTTCGCGCCCGTGTTTCACAACCGCAAAGCCATGGGGTTTGTGCTCGGCTACGGCGCGCATTGCTTCGAACTGTACGGCATCAGGGCCTGGATCGTCGCGTTCTGGACGTTCGTTGCAGCGAAGAGCTCCGGCGCTTCGCTTCTGACTCCAATCGTCGTCAGCGTCGTATTCACCCTGCTTGCCATGCCCGCGAGCATCCTCGGCAACGAATGCGCGCTTCGGTTCGGCCGACACCGCGCCATATCGGCCGTGATGTTTGCTTCCGCCGCGGTCGCGCTCCTGATCGGCTTCTTCGCCGACCAATCGCCGTGGCTGCTGCTGCCGCTGATCCTCATCTATGCCGTCACGGTTCCGGCCGATTCAGGCGCTCTGACCTCGGGCATGTCGATGTCGGCGGACCCCAGCCATCGCGGCGCGACCATGGCGGTACACTCCACCGTCGGCTTCAGCCTTTCTGCCGCTGGCGCGTGGGCGTTGGGTGTTGCGCTGGACGCTGCCGGAGGTCCGCAGAGTTCCACGGCCTGGATGGCTGCATTTTCAGTGCTGGCAGCGGGAATCCTGCTCGGACCGCTGGCACTTTACTGGTCAGGACGAGAGACGCCGACGTGAACCGCAGCCAGCTATCCATCATCATCGGACTAGGCACCACGCAGACGCTGGCCTGGGCATCGAGCTACTATTTGCCGGCGATCCTCGCCGACCCCATCGCGCGCGATCTAGGCGTCTCTTCGAACTGGATCTTTGCCGCGTTTTCCGCATCGCAGGTCATTTCTGCCGTGCTCGCCCCCCGGATCGGACGCCATATCGATCTGGTCGGCGGCCGGCCGATGCTGTCGATGTCGAACGTGGTGCTGGCGGCCGGGCTGGCGCTGCTCGGCCTCACCACGTCGGTCCCCATGCTGATCGTCGCCTGGCTCTTGCTCGGCGTCGGCATGAGCGCCGGACTCTACGATGCCGCCTTTGCCGCGCTCGGGCGCATCTACGGCGATTCGGCGCGCCGCTCGATCACCGGCATCACGCTGATGGCGGGGTTTGCGTCGACCATCGGATGGCCACTCTCTGCTTGGGGCCTCGAGACCATCGGCTGGCGCAACACCTGCTTCGCCTGGGCGGCGGCGCATCTCCTGATCGGACTTCCGATCAATCTCATCATGCTGCCGGCGGTGAAGGGCGCGAAGGCGGCGGTGGCCGCGGCGGTCAAGCCGCATATCCCGATTGATCGCACCATGATCGTGCTGGCGTTCGTATTCGCGGCGGCCTGGACCGTTACCGGCGCGATGGCGGCGCACCTGCCGCGCCTGATGGAGGCCGCCGGCGCGACGACCACGCAGGCCGTGTTCGCCGGCGCCCTGATCGGGCCGTCGCAGGTGGCCGCCCGCATCTTCGAGGCGACTTTTCTCAGCCGCTATCATCCGCTGGTATCGACCAAGCTCGCCTGCATCACGCACCCGATCGGCGCCGCGATCCTCGGCCTTGCCGGCGGAGGCGCCGCCAGCGTCTTTGCGATCTTTCACGGCTCGGGCAACGGCATCCTCACGATCGCCCGCGGCACGCTACCGCTCGCGATCTTCGGACCGCAGAATTACGGCTACCGCCTCGGCATCATTGGCGCGCCGGCGCGAATGGCGCAGGCGGCAGCGCCGCTGCTGTTCGGCCTGCTGATCGACATCATGGGCGCGCGGGTGCTGATCGTCTCCTCCGCGCTCAGCATCGCGGCGTTGCTGGCGCTGTTCCTGCTGGGCAAGGGGCCGCCGCGGCCGACGTCGTGAACTCTATCGCGTGCGTACGCCAGCCTACGGCTTTTTGGTCTCCGACGTCGCGATCCAGATACCCGCAAACACAGCGATTAGCCCGACCACGAGATTCGGCGTGATCGGTTCGCCAACGAGTTCCGTGGCGAGCAGCGCAGCCGCCACCGGATTGACGGTCATGGTGTTGGCCACGCGGGTGGGCGACGCCCGCTCCAGCGCCAGCACCCACAGGATGAACGCCAGCGCGCCACCAGCGATGCCGAGGTAAAGGCCCGCGATCCATTGCGGTGTGTCGAACTGGCTCAGCACCGCTATGCTGCCGGAGAGCGATCCGACCAGGATCAACGCCACGGCGCCGGTGCCCATGCCGACGGCGAGGAAACCGAGCGCGCTGGAGCGCTGAATAAACGGGCGAGACCAGACATTGTAGAACGCCATACAGAGCACGGCGCCGGTCATGATCAACTCGCCGCGCCACGCACCCGGCGGTGCGGCCGACAAGCCGGTCGCGAGGGCCGCGAAGACGCCGAGCACGGCAATACACACCCCGATCGATTTTCGTTTCGTCAGCGGCTCGATCCCGAGCAGCGCGCCCACCAGCATGGTTTGCAGCGGCAACGTCGCCAGAGCGAGGCTCGCGCGCGCCGCGGTCGTGTAGGACATCGCGATGTTGTAGAGGACGAAGAACACGCCGAAGAAAGCGAAACCCAGCGCGGCGACGGCAGGCCAGTCTCGCTGCTGCGGCCATCGTGCCTTCAGCAACAGTGCCACCGGCAGCACGCAGCAAAAGCCAATCCCCCAGCGCAGAACTGCGAGTGTGATCGGATCAGCGTTGCCAGCGAGATAGCGCGTGATCGCTGCCGCAGTACCGCCGAGGCAGCTCGACAGTAACGCGATCGCGACCCCGATCCATTCGCCCGACATCGTCTCCTCGCCCCACCGCCATCGATTGCAGCTTGTTGCACATATGATCGCAGCCGATTGCACGCGCGAGTCAAAACTGCTCGACAAGCAAATCTTTCGACAATTGGCGGCAAGTGTCACCAGAGGGCAGCAATTGGCAGCAGTTAAAGCGTTGTTCGATCAACATGCTTGGGGCATGCCATGGCGATGATTGTCTGCACAGCCAGCCGAATATGCGAGTTTCGCGCTGGGATTGCCGTGATGGTTTGGGTTTGAGCAAACCTTCGAATCAAACGCTTTCATAATTTCAGTAAATTGCGCCGTATCTCCCTAGCCCGCCGCTAAGACCTTTTCGTCATCAGCATATAATAACCGGAAACCAATTTGCCGGTTGTCCGGGGCAACGGTATGTTTGAGCTACAGATGGAATTGGCAATGAACGAAGTCACCCGTCTATGCGAACTGGAAGCCGAGTGCCATCTGCGCGCGCTCAGCGAACCGGAAAAAAAGTGGTACTGGCTCGCGCAGGCCGCCAAGTACCAGATCCTGGCGAGCCAGAAGATCGCGTTTCGTTTTGAGAAGCCCGCCCGCACGCCGGAAGTGAGGCTGAAACTGTGGTCGCACCGTCGCGACCAACGGCGATCGATGGAGGCACTCCCGCTCGAACGGCGGACGGGTTGATCCACTGCTAACCCTCCTGCTCCTCCGGCGGCTTGATGTGGCGGAATGAATACAGCAGCGCAAGGTCGTAGGCGATCTTGAGCGCACCGCAGACCACCAGCGGCAGGCCGGGAAACGCCGTCATCAACAATGCGCCCGATATCGCCGGGCTGATGGCGGATGCGAGGCTGCGCGGCACGGCGGTGACGCTGGCCGCCGCCGGCCGCTCCGCCGGCGTCACCACGGCCATGACGTAGGAGGTGCGGGTCGGCACGTCCATTTGCGACAACGCCGAACGCAGCAGCAACAGTCCCAGCGCCAGATAGAGGTTCGGCGAGAATGCCGCCAGGATCAGAAATATGCTGGACGGGATATGCGTGAACACCATGGTGTTGACGAGGCCGACACGCTTCGCGATCCAGGCTGCAACCGGATAGGAGAAAGCGCTCAGCGTACTCGACCAGAAGAAAAACACGCCGGCCGTCGACAACGAAAGATCGAAGCGCTCGAACAGCCAGAGCACCAGCAGGGACTGGGCGACGAAGCCGCCGGCAAAGGCGTCGATGCTGAACAGCGCGGCCAGCTTGTAGACGGTGTGGCGCGAGGGACCGAGCGGCGCCTGCTGTGCCCTCTCCTCGCCGCGAGTATGCGGGACATGGCGATAAAGCGCAGCGCTCAGGATCCCGAGCGCGGCATAAGCATAGAACATCAGCCGGAACGCACCGAGCGGTGTGCCGCCATGCGCTACAAGGAAATCAGGCAAGGTTGCCGCGAGCGAGCCGGCCGCGGTGCACAGCGCGCCGATCAGGCTGTAGCGCGCAAACACATGCGTGCGGCGGTCGTCGGTCGCACTCTTCGCCAGCACGGCGTGTTCGAGCGGGACCAGCACGCCAAGATCGCCGCCGGAGGGATTGATGGTGCCGATGAAGGCCACCAGCACGATCAGAACGAAGTGCTCCACGCCCGGAAACGCCAGGCCGGTCGCCGCCATCAGGCCGGCGCCGAAGATAAGCAGCGCGCGCAAGTCATGGCGTGGCGCGATCCAGCCAACGAGCAGCGTCAGCAGCGCCGTTCCGAGCAGCGAGGCGGTCGCTACAATGCCGACCGCTATCGCGTCAAAACCGAGCGCAGTCATGTAGGCCGGCAGGATGATGATGGCGAACCC
>DAIMKE010000016.1:0-17819 GCA_036721875.1 Bradyrhizobium sp.
CCCCGGCGATCGGGCTCGCAATCGCGATGCGAGACGGCGGTGACATCCTTGCTCTGGGCGCAAACATCAAGCAATTGATGGCGCGGGTCACCGCGGACCTGCCAATCGGGATCGAGCCGTTTCTCATTGCCGACCAGGCGGTCACCGTCGATGGCGCCATCTCGGAATTCATGACGTCGCTGCTGCAAGCGATCGCCATTATTCTTGTTGTCAGCTTCATCAGCCTCGGCGTCCGGCCTGGCCTCATCATCGCGCTCTCCATTCCGCTGACCCTGGCCATCGTCTTTCCGATCATGCAAATGGCGAACATCGATATGCAACGCATATCGCTGGGCGCGCTGATCATCGCCCTCGCTTTGCTCGTCGACGACGCGATGACGACCACCGACGCCACGCTGAATCGCCTCGCAGCAGGCGACGACAAGGTCGAGGCAGCGACCTACGCGTTCCGAACCTACGCCCTTGCCATGCTCGCGGGAACGCTGGTGACGATCGCGGGCTTCGTCCCCGTCGGCTTCGCAGCCAGTTCGGCCGGCGAATACACGTTCTCGCTGTTCGCGGTGGTCAGCATCGCGCTAATCGTGTCCTGGTTCGTCGCGGTGATCTTTGCGCCGCTGCTGGGTGTCGTCATTCTCAAGCCGCCGAGGGCTGCAGCCAGCGCTGAGCCCGGCAGGGTGTTCCGGTGGTATCGGAGTTTTCTCACCTTCGCCATGCGCGCGAAATGGCTGACGATCTTCGTTTCGCTCGCACTCTTCGTAGCCTCTTTCCTCGCGCTTCCACTGATCCCACGGCAATTCTTTCCGTCTTCGGATCGTCCGGAATTGCTGGTTGACCTCAGTCTGCCGCAGAATGCTTCGATCTATGCCAGCGAAGCTGCCGCGCAAAAACTCGATGCTGCACTGAAGGGCGATCCGGACGTCTCGCGCTGGAGCACCTATGTGGGTCGCGGCGCCATTCGTTTTTATCTCCCCCTGAATGTCCAGCTGCCGAACAATTTCTTCAGTCAGGCCGTCATCGTTGCAAAGGACGTTCCGGCGCGCGAACGGCTTCGTGCGAAGCTGGAAAAGATCCTGTCTAACGAGTTTCCAAGCGCAATTTCGCGGGTTTCCGCCCTTGAACTTGGGCCTCCGGTCGGATGGCCCATCCAATATCGCGTTAGCGGCCCCGATATAGATCAGGTTCGCGCAATTGCTCTCAGGCTTGCCCAGATCATTGCCACGAATCCCAAGGCCGAAAAGGTCAATTTTGACTGGATCGAGCCCGCCCGCCAGGTGCGCATTCGCGTCGACCAGGATGAGGCGCGCCTGCTGGGTCTCAGCTCGCAGGCAATAGCCAGCGTTTTGAATACCGTGGTATCCGGCACCTCCGTCACCCAGGTGCGCGACGATATCTATCTGGTCGATGTCATTGCCCGTGCGACGGATGAACAGCGCGTCTCGCTTGATACCCTGCGCACCGTGCAAGTGCCATTGCCCGGCGGGCGAACGGTTCCGCTCAGTCAGTTTGCCACCTTCGAATATGGGCAGGAATATCCCTTGATCTGGCGGCGCGACCGCGTTCCGACCCTGACGGTGCAAGCCGACATCGTCGCGGGCTCTCTGCCGGAGACCGTTGTGAGCGCGCTTTCGCCCGACGTGGAAGCCCTGACGAAAACTCTCCCTGCGGGGTATCGCATCGTTGTCGGCGGCACTGTGGAAGAAAGTGCAAAATCGCAAGCCTCCGTCATCGCTGTCGTGCCGGTCATGCTGCTGATCATGCTTACCGTCCTGATGGCGCAGTTGCAAAGCTTCCAGCGGTTGTTTCTGGTCCTCAGCGTTGCGCCACTCGGCCTGATCGGCGTCGTCGCGGCGCTCCTGCTGTCCGGCAGGCCGTTGGGCTTCGTGGCAATTCTCGGCATCCTGGCTCTGCTGGGCATGATCACCAAGAATGCGGTGATCCTGATCGGCCAGATCGAGGCGGAGCGCTCTCAGGGAAAGAGCGTCTGGGACGCTGCGGTCGATGCCAGCAGTTCTCGCTTCCGTCCGATCATGTTGACCGCCGTGTCCACCGTTCTCGGCATGATACCGATCGCTCCGACGGTGTTCTGGGGACCGATGGCCTTCGCGATCATGGGGGGCCTGCTGGTTGCGACGATCCTGACGCTGATCTTTCTGCCCACGTTGTATGTTGCCTGGTTCAGGGGAGTCGAGGGATCAGTGGCTCCCTCGTCGAAGTCCAGCATAGCCATTTGAGACGCGAATCGCTGCTGCGGAAATCGTTACCGAACCGGCCGGCGCAGGCGTTAGCAGGGATGGGGTTCGACTTGCTCGAGCCCGAACCATGGATTTGTTGAAAGCCATGACTTCTTCGTCGAGTTCATCCGATCAGAAGCTGTCGCGCGGCGCACTCATCGCACTCGTTGTCGGGTCGATGGTCGGCTCAGGTATCTTTGCCCTGCCGGCGTCATTCGGCCGCGCCACTGGCGGCCTCGGCGCCTTGATTGCCTGGTGCAGGACGGCGAAGACCCGACCTTCGCCAACGTGTTAAATCAAGTCCGCAACACGATGCTGTGTCTTCGCATGTGCGGCAAGGGTGTTCCCTCATCGGCATCTCGGTGGATCACCCGATATCGTGACACATGCCGGGCGTGCAGTCTGCTGATGGGGAACAGCCCCTGATTTTGCGCCGCAATTGTGCCTTACAGCTCCGTCGGAGTTTCAGTCAATCGAGCACTATTGGGGGGCATGGCCGTCTGACGAAGATCTTCGCCATCGAGTTTTGAGACCGGCATGACGTCGCAGTCAACACAAAGGCTCTCTTTGTTCTTGTTCGCCCTGACCGCGATGGCGGTCGGGTCAATGGTGGGTTCGGGTATCTTTTCCTTGCCCCGGACCTTCGGCATTGCGACGGGGCCATTCGGTGCCATCTTCGCGTGGTGCATTGCGGCGGGCGGCACGTACACGCTGGCCCGCGTGTTTCAGGCGCTCGCCGAACGCAAACCCGATATGGACGCCGGCGTTTATGCTTACGCCAAGGCCGGGTTCGGCGATTATCCCGGATTCCTGTCGGCGCTCGGCTACTGGATCGGCAGTTGCATCGGTGGGGTCGAGCTGCGCAAGAATGACAAGCCATTCGTCGACTTAATCGCGGAGTCGCTAGGCCTGAAGAAACTGCACGTGGTCGAGACCGGCGGCAACGACTATATGCGCGAGCGAACGCAATGGGACAGCGGCGCAAATCTTGTCTGCGCAACCGGGCGTCGTCTTTGCCTATGACCGAAACACCTACACGAATACGAGACCACTGCCGGCTCGAGCAATACGGAGGTCGGTCGGATCATGAACTCATCGGAGGAGGAAGACGGGTCGGCGGGCCGTCCTGTCACTCTTGGCAGTGCGATCTCTCGCTCCATCGGATTCTTTTGTTTCTGGCTGGTGCTGACCGGCGCCGACCCCGGCGACCTCGTGGCCGGCGTGGTTGCCGCGGTTGCAGCCACTTGGGCAAGCCTGCGCCTGATGCCGGCGCAACCATGGGGCCTGCGCCCCGTCAAGCTGGCCGGATACGTGCTGCACTTTCTGCGTCAATCGATCACCGCCGGGATCGACGTCGCATGGCGGGCGCTCAATCCCCGGATGGCGCTGCAGCCGGGCTTCGTGATCTATCAGTCGCAGCTTCCGCCGGGCACGACGCGAGAGACATTCTGCGCCATCATGAGTTTGATGCCGGGCACGCTTCCGTGCGGTCCAGCTGATGGCAATGGGCTAGCCATACATTGCCTTGATGTGACACAGCCGGTGGCCGAGCAACTGGCTGTTGAGGAAGCCCTGTGTGTGCAGACACTCCGGGGGGAAACGCGCAATGGCTAGCTTCCTGTTCGCAGCGGCGGGCTTCGTATTGGTGACGGTGGCGCTCGGACTGTTGGTCATTCTTCGGCGCCGGGCCGAGGTTGACCACATGATGGCGGCGCAACTCTTGGGCACCGGCGGCGTAGCCATCCTTCTTCTGCTGGCCGCCGCTACCGAGGCACCGCCGATCGTGGACGTCGGATTGCTGCTGGCGCTGTTCGCAGCGTTCGCAGCCGTGGCATTCGTCAGAAGCGCGTCTGGTTCGGAGCGCGAGGCCGGTGAAACAGCGAGCGGCCGATGAGACTTGTCCTCGACATTTTCACCGTTCTCGCCGTCTCGGCCGGAGCGTTCTTCTTCCTGGCGGGGACAGTCGGATTGATCCGCTTTCCAGACGCGCTGACGCGCCTGCATGCACTGACCAAGGTGGATAATCTTGGCCTTGGTCTCGTCGTTCTGGGTCTGCTGCCACAGGTGGACGGACTTTTCGGCGCGCTCAAGCTCGTGACCATCTGGCTGCTGGTCCAATTGTCGGGTGCGATTGTTACCCAGCTCATTGCCGGCACGGTTCGACAACACGGACCACACGAATGACCATACTGTCTATCTTCGATATCGCTCTTGTCGTCCTGATCCTGACGGTAGCAGCTGCGACGATCGCCATGCGCGAAGCGTTCTCGGCCGTCGTCGGCTATGTCGTCTACGGCTTGCTGCTGGCCATCGCCTGGGTCAGGCTCTCCGCGGTCGATGTCGCGCTGACGGAAGCCGCGATCGGCGGCGGAATGACCGGCATGCTGCTGCTCGGTGCGGTCGCCCGCTTGCGCTTTGCCGAAGGTAACAACAGCAGAACCAGTCTGCCGGTGCGTCTTGCGGCAGGCATATTGTGCGCGCTTGTCGCGGGGGGCCTCGCGATCGCTGTCCTGTCCCCACCCGAAGTTATTCCCACGCTCGCACCGGTGGCGATGGAGAACCTGCCGCAGAGTGGCCTCGGCAACCCTGTCGCAGGTGTTCTGTTCGTCTATCGCGCGCTCGATACGCTGCTTGAGAAAGTGGTCCTGATACTCGCTCTGCTCGGCGTCTGGTCGCTGGCGCCGGAGCGCATGTGGGGGGGAATACCGGGACTGCGCGTCTATGCGGAACCGAGCAGCACGTTGACGTTTCTTGCCCAGCTTCTGCCGCCGATCGGAATCGTGGTGGCCGTCTATATGTGCTGGGTCGGAGCAAAGGAGCCGGGTGGCGCCTTTCAGGGCGGCACGGTGCTCGCGGCGATGTGGCTCCTTGTCATGATCGCGGGCCTGACCGGCGTACCTTCGATCAGCCAGCGATGGCTGCGCCTGCTGCTCGTCGTCGGGCCCATGATTTTCCTTGCCATCGGCATCGCCGGGATGGTGCTGGCAAATGCCTTCCTTGCTTATCCAGCGGGCTACGCCAAACCGCTGATCGTCGCGGTGGAGTTTGCCCTGACGCTCTCGATCGGTGTGGCGCTGGCCCTGCTGGCAGCAGGCCCGCCGGAACGGGTGCAACGGCAATGACCCCAGCAACATTGTTTGGGCTGTGTGGCGCAGCGCTGGTCGGCCTCGGATTGTACGGGCTCGTCACGAACCCCGAGCCGCTGCGCAAGATCCTGGCGTTCAACCTGCTGGGAAGCGGCGTGTTTCTGGTGTTCGGCGTCGTAGCAAAGCGCGCCGCAGCTGCCGGCCTCGGAGGCGATCCGGTCCCACAGGCAATGGTCATTACCGCGATCGTCGTTGCCTTTGCGGCCACCGCCATGGCGATCGCGCTGGTGCTACGCCTTTTGCAGGAGACCGGCCGATCTACGCTCACCGATAGTTCCGGCGGCGGTACCGACGTGGGCGACGGCTGATGCCAGACACAAACGTCCTTCACGACGCGACAACGACCGATGGCGTGTTCCTCGTTCTGGCGATCGTCTTGCCGGCCGTGGGAGTTCTGCTGTCGTTCGTTCTCGGCGGGCGCTACGCTGAACGGATCGCCGTCGTTCTGCTTCCCTCCGGCTTTATCCTTGCGACGATCATTTTCGTCGACGTCTGGCAGAGCGGCCACCGGCTGGTCTACATCGTCGGAGATTGGAAGCCCCCACTCGGTATTGCACTGCGCGCCGACGGGCTCTCGGCCGCGATGATGGTCGCGATGGCCCTCGTGTTCTGCGCGGTCGCGACCTTTGCATATGCGGACTTCGGTACGCGTGCGGGGTCCGCCGAGGCCCGCGCACCGTTCGCGTTCTGGATCCTGCTGATGGGAATATGGGGCGCGATGAACCTGATCTTCCTCGGCGGGGATCTGTTCACATTATACGTCGCGATCGAGCTCCTCACCTTCGCCGCGGTGCCGCTGGTCTGTCTCGATGGTCGGGCGGAGACGTTGCAGGCCGCGCTGCGATACCTGATCTTTGCCCTGCTCGGCTCCATTCTCTATCTGGTCGGAACGGCCCTGCTCTACGGCAGCTACGCAACGCTTGACATCGTCCTGCTCTCCCGACGAATTCATCCGGAGCCTGCGACACTTGTTGCGGCTACCTTGATGACCATCGGGCTCTTCGCCAAGACAGCTCTCTTTCCGTTACATCTATGGCTTCCGCCCGCCCATGCCGGTGCGCCGGCGGCTGCCAGCGCGGTGTTGTCGGCGGTCGTGGTCAAGGGCTCGTTCTTTCTCATCGTGCGGCTTTGGTTCGACGTCATGCCGGGGATGCTCGGCAGCGCGGGAGCGCAACTGTTCGGTGCACTGGGGGCTGCGGCAATCATCTTCGGCAGCGTCGTCGCATTGCAGCAGCAGCGGCTCAAGCTCCTGATCGCCTATTCGACGGTCGCGCAGATCGGCTATCTGTTCCTGATTTTCCCGCTCGCCCTCGACGCGTCAGCACAGCTCCAGGGCAGCGGCGCCTTGACCGGTGGCATCGTTCAGGCGATATCGCACGCGACCGCAAAGGCGGCCATGTTCATGGCCGCCGGACTCATCTATGCCGCGCTCGGACATGACCGCATCGCCGAACTCGGAGGGGTCGCACGGGCACTTCCGATGACGATCTTCGCGTTCGCACTCGGCGGCGTGTCGCTGATCGGGCTGCCTCCTAGCGGCGGCTTCCTGGCAAAATGGATCCTGCTCCAGGCGACCGTCGCGACCGGGCAATGGTGGTGGGCGCTTGTGATACTCGCGGGAGGCCTTTTCACCAGCGCCTATATGTTCATCGTACTGTCGCGCGCCGTTGCGCCACCCGTTGAGCCTCTAAAACTCCAAACTACCGTACCGAAATATCAGGAAGCAGCGGCTCTGGCATTGGCGTTGACGTCGCTGCTGCTCGGTTTGGTTGCACTTGGACCCATCGACATCGTTGAAATTGGCCGTCTGGGATCAATCATGGTTGGCTCACGATGATTGGACAAACAACATTGCTGGCCAGCGCCTTTGTCGTTCCCTTCGGCATGCTCCTGCTCTGCCTGTGGCCGCAGGTTCTGAGCCGGATGCCCTCGCTGCTGGCGTTCGCACCCATTCCGGCACTGGCCGCGGTGCTACTGGTCGCCACCGATACCTCGTTCGCAATCGGTTCGGCACGTTTCCATTTGACCTTCGCCATGGACCGTCCTGGCGCCATGCTGCTGGGCGTTTCGGCGCTGTTGTGGATCGCATCGGGGGCCTACGCGTCGCAGTATCTGCAGAGCCGGCCGAACCACGGGCGATTTGTGGTGTGCTGGCTGATGACACTGACCGGCTGCGTCGGCGTGTTCCTGGCCGCCGACATGGTCGGCTTCTATTTTCTGCTCGCGGTGCTCACGCTCGGCGCCTCCGGTCTGGTGATATACCACGAAACGCCGAAGGCATGGCGTGCCGGCGCGATCTATATCGGGCTCGCCCTCCTGGCCGAAGCGCTCCTGCTGATGGCCTTCGTGCTGCTGGCCGCGCAAATCCCGGGTGATAGCCTCTTGATACGGGACGCCGCCGCAGCGATACCGACCTCGCCTCAACGCGATCTGATACTCGTCCTGTTGATTGCCGGCTTCGGCATGAAGGCGGGCCTCGTGCCATTTCACTTCTGGATGCCGCTGGCATATTCGGCGGCACCGACACCGGCCGCCGCGGTGCTCAGCGGGGCAGTCGTCAAGGCAAGCATCCTTGGAATGATCCGGTTCTTGCCGCTCGGAACCGCGCTGCCCGATTGGGGCACGGCAATCGCAGCCACCGGCCTGTTCGCAGCGCTCTACGGCGTCGTGATCGGAATCACGCAGCGCAGTCCCCGGGTCGTGCTGGCGTATTCCAGCGTCAGCCAGATGGGATTCATCATCGCGATCATCGGCATGGGGATGCTCACGGGCGATGGCCGCGCCGCGCTGGCGGCGGCTTTCTATGCCGCCCACCACGTCCTGGTGAAAGGCGCGTTGTTCCTGTCCGTGGGCGTCATCGCCGCGACCGGCAGCCGGCGGCTGTGGCCGATGCTGCTGCCCGCGGCAATCATTGCGGTGGGTCTCGGCGGCCTCCCGCTCACCGGCGGCGCATTGGCGAAATTCGTTGCCGACGAACTGCTTGGAGACAGCACCGCGAGCACGATTGCAACGCTGTCTGCGATTGGCACGACTCTGCTGATGCTGCAGTTCCTGCGCCACCTTGCGAACACGGCATCGCAGGACTCGCAAGCGACCGCAGCCTCGGGACTCGTCTGGCCCTGGCTCGCGACCGCAGCCGTTTCGCTGGTCGTACCATGGACGCTGTATCTGACGGTCCCGCGTGGAACGCTGCCGGATCCGCTTTCCGCTGCGGTGCTATGGAAGGCGCTATGGCCCGTCCTGGTGGGCGGCGCTCTGGCGATGGCGCTTTGGCGCTGGTGGCGCTCGATGCCGCAGATTCCCAAGGGAGACATCATCGCGGCGCTGGGCGTCGGAATGCGGATCGCAGCCACGTGGGGCAAGGCACTGCAACGAACGGACAGCATTCTTCGCCAGTGGCCGACGGCCACCGTGTCGCTGCTGATACTCACCGTCGCGCTAGGTGCAGCGGTGCTCGCACGATGAAACGGCGTGCCTGCCGGCAGCTGATCGGCGGATCACGCCGCACGATCACGCTGCAGCCGTTGCCGCACGAAGCCCTGATTGGACTTGATCTGGTGTTGGGCGACGGAAATCTTACACTGCGATGACCGGATTGAATGCAATTTTGCCGGTCATATGCATGCCGTGAGCAACAGCGGGGGGCCGAGGGTGATGACGGTGGCTGCAAGCGCCGTGATGAGCGTCGCCAAGACGGCCCAATGCAGAAACGCGCCGGTCGGACCGAAGTCGGCATCCGGGCGGGCGCGTACGATGTCACGCCACATCCAGCCCAGCGCGATCAAGTGCACGAGGAGAGCGACGGCAAGCCACAGCCGCAGCGTGCCCGTCGACCAGGCAAATGCACATCCGATCCCGTGGATCGCATAGAGAACGACCAGTGCGCTGCACCAGACGGTGAATCCCGCCGCGAGCCACCATAGTTGCCTTGACGGTACCGGACGCTCGCTCACGGCCGCCCTCCCAGCATTGCCACCAGCGCGGGCAGCGCGAGCACGAGCCCCATTGCAATGATGCCAGTGACCAGCGTGTAGTCCAGCCATAGCCGCGTGAGCCGCATATCCAGCACCCGGCGGGGTGAAATGAATCCGGCGCCGAGACGCAACACATTGCTGATGAGGAAGAGAATACCGATACCGGCGTGCAGCGCGACGTAGAAAGTGAGCGCCGCCGCCGTAGCTCCCAGCGCATGCTCGCGTGGATGCGGCACGATCCCGGCGATTTGCCAGACCGCCGTGGCGATGGCCGCAACAAGCGCCACCGCGGCAAGGCCGATCCAGCCGCCTGCCCTCTCGCCGGCGCAGACTGCGCGAAGCGATCCACGCGCGGCCACAGCAGCCATCAAAAGTGAGGCGCACGTGCCGGCGGCGAGCATCAGGTCCGGCTCGGGTTTGATTGCGGCGCTCCAATTCGGCGCTGCGATCCAAAGATAGAACGTCCCGAACAGTAGCGATGTGAACAGCGTGCCGTCGGCAACCAGCGCGCAGATCAACGCCAGCCACGCCGGCGCATCGGCAACCTCGGTATGAGGCGGCACGCTGACGCCGCGACCGACCGGCAACGGACCATAGTCGCGCGAAAGACCGGCGCTCTGCCCGGCAAAAACGAACAGGCCGGCGGTCAGCAACGCAAAGCCGAGTGACAGCCAATAGAATTTGAACAGCATGGCCAGAACCGCGGCCGCGGTAGCGAGCGCGGTGTAAAGCGGCAGGTAGGTCGGGCGCGGCAGCACGATCAACTGGTCCGGCACGCCCGATGTCTTGTGCACGCCCAGCGCTTCCTGCCAGCCGTTACGCGTAGAACCGAGATAGCCTTCGCCGCTCGCCAGCGAGGTTGCGAGATCGCCCGGGGCGGTCGATTTGGCTCTGGACGTCCCGACATCCGGGATCGAGGCAAAAGCATAAGGTGCCGGCGGGATCGGCATGGCCCATTCCAGCGTCGTCGATCCCCAGGGATTGCGTCGCACGCGACGCCCGTAGCGGAGCTGGACCACGAGATCGATGACGACAAGCGCGAAGCCGATCGTCATGACAAACCCGCCGACCGAAGACAGCAGGTTGAGCCAGTTCCAGCCTTCATCGCCGGAATATGTATGGATCCGGCGGGGCATGCCGCGCAGGCCGGTCACATGCATCATGAAAAAGGTCATGTTGAAGCCGATGAAGACCAGCCAGAACGCAGGCACCGACAACCGGTGCACGGCGGTGCGTCCCGTCAGCAAGGGTAGCCAGTAGTAAAGTGCCGCGAGCATCGGAAAAGCCAGCGCGCCGGCCACGACATAGTGCATATGGGCGACGACGAAATAGGTGTCATGGGCCTGCCAATCGAACGGCACCATGGCGAGCATGACGCCGGTCAGGCCGCCCATCACGAAGACGAAGAAGAAGCCGAAGACGTAGAGCATCGGCACGTCCCAGCGCGGCCTGCCGTGCGCCAGCGTGGCAAGCCAGGCGAAGATCTGCACGGCCGTCGGCACTGCGACGATCGCCGAGCCCAGAGAGAAAAATGCCAGCGCGAGGTGCGGAATGCCCACGGTGAACATGTGGTGCACCCAGATGCCGAAGCTGAGAAACGCGAGCGCGATGATGGCAACGACGATCGCCCGATAGCCGACCAGTTCCCTGTTGGCGAACACGGGAATGATCGTCGACAGCACGCCGGCCATCGGCAGAAAGATGATGTAGACATCGGGGTGGCCGAACAGCCAGAAAAGATGCTGCCAGAGCAGCGCATCGCCGCCACGCGTCGGATCGAAGAACGGCAGGCCGAAGGCGCGCTCCACTTCGAGCAGGATCGAACCAAGGATCAGCGGCGGAAAGGCCACGATCATCATCATCGCGGTAACCAGGATGTACCAGGCGAAGATCGGCATCCGGTCGAGCGACATGCCCGGCGCACGCATCTTCAGGATCGAGACCACTATCTCCATCGCCAATGACAGTGCAGAGATTTCGACGAAGGTCACGCCAAGCAGCCATACGTCCGAATTGATGCCCGGCGTAAAGGTGCTCGAACTCAGCGGCGTGTACATGAACCAGCCGCTGTTGGGCGCAACGCCTACGATCAGGGAAACCGTGAGGATCGTGCCTCCGAACAAATAGCACCAATAGCCATAGGCGGTCAGGCGCGGGAATGCGAAGTCCCTCGTGCCGAGAATCTTCGGCGTCAGATAGACGGCAAAACTCTCCACCATCGGGATGGCGAACAGGAACAGCATCATCGACCCGTGCATGGTGAAGACCTGATTGTAGGTCTCCGGAACCATGAAACCGGAATTGGGCGTCGCCAGTTGCACGCGGGTCAGCATGCCGAGCACGCCGGCGATGGCGAAGAACACGAACGATGTGACCATCATGCGGATGCCGATGACCGAATGGTTGACGGCAGCGAAGCGTTGAATCCCCGGTCCAGTGGCCCAAATCGCGGAAAGCTGGCGGTGCAGCCGCAATGCCGTTGCGCCTTGCGACAGCTGGTCGGCGGATTCACTCATTTGCTCTGCGATCCTTCTGATGCTGCTGCCCGCGCCAGCGCTGCGGAGAATTCCTCCGGGCGATGAACGACGACATCGAACCGCATACCCGCGTGATCGAGACCGCAGAATTCGCTGCATTGGCCGGCGTAGCGGCCGGGCCGGTCGGCCTGAATGCGCAGGCGGTTCACATGCCCGGGCACCGCATCGATCTTTCCGGCCAGGCGAGGAATCCAGAACGCGTGGATGACGTCCCGGCTGGACACCAGGATATCGACGGGAGCGCCTGCCGGCATATGCAGGACGCCCCTTGTCTCCGTTGCACCATGATCGGGATAGCGGAACGTCCAGGTCCATTGCCGGCCGATGGCTTCGATTCGTGCCGGCGCCTGCCCCGGTAGCGGCAGAAGTCTTTCGCCGGCAATCATCGCATAGGCGATCAGCGGCAGCAGCACGACAGCCGGCAGCACGAGGCCGCCGAGAATCAGCCAGCGTTCTGGCGATACGCTGGAGCCCCAGCCCGGGCGCCGGATCACCAGCACGAACAGCGTCATGACCAGCAGGAAGAGAATGACCGAGCCGGCCAGCATCACCCACCAGAGCGTTGCGATCGAAGCGCCCGCCGGCCCCGAGGGATCCAGCGTCGATAGCGGTCCCGTGCAGGCCGGAAGCGTTGCGAGGATTCCGAGTTGGAAAGCCAGACGCAACGGACTACGATGACTGCTCGAACGGTGTCGTTCTCGATGCGATGGAGGCAAACGATGGCAAAGCGGGACGATCGCGCGACCCAGCCCCAAAGTGCGGTCATGCTCGAATTGCATCGGCTCGATTTCGGCTCGGCGGTTGCCCTGGTGGGACACCCCATTCACGTCATGATGGTGCATTTCCCGATCGCATTCGTGATCGCGACGCTCGGCGTCGACGTGTTCTACTGGTGGTCGGGAGACGCGTTCTGGGCGCGGGTTGGATTGTGGTCGACCGGCATGGCGTTCTGGAGCGGCGTGGCGGCGAGCATCGTCGGCACCGGCGAGTTGTTGCTGGTACGCGGCATCCGGCTCCTGGAAGCCAGTTGGTCCCATGCCGTGGCCGCGATGACGCTGGTTGCGATTGCGGGAGCCAACTGGGGTCTGCGCCTGGTCGATCCCGCTTCGATCCTGCCGCACGGCCTTGCGCTTTCGGCCCTTGCATCTGTCATGGTGGGCTTCGCCGGCTGGCACGGGGGCAAGCTCGTGTTCGATCATGGCGTTGGCATTCTGATTTCGTCGAAGAACTGACGGACCCAACGCCCGAGGCCCCCCGGCTCGAACAGATTTGCGGCGATCTGGTTGGAATCGATCTGCGGCTTGGCGAGCACGATCCAGAGAATTGCAGCGATCACCACCACGTAAGCGCTCATCAGTGCCACGTAGGAAGTCCAGCTGAACTTACCTTTTGGCAGGAACAACTGCATGAGGACGAGGCCGGCGACCACATGCAGCATCGACATGATCCCCACCAGCACCATCTTCAATGAGAACCATTCGGCGAAGGTGGCCTGCAGGAAAATCAAAGCCGTTCCGCTGCCGATGGCGACAAAAGCGGCGGGCGAAGTCAGCTCCACATAAACCAGCCGCGTGACGCGGTGCAGCCGCTCGAGATCCAGATCTGATTCGAGGGCCCGGCGTTGCCAGAACAGGAACGGCAATGCGATCAGGCCGCCCGACCAGAGCGCGATCGCACCGAGGTGCACGAATTTCAGGAAGGTTGTCACAGCGCAGGTTCGCTCGATCTAAGGCTCGACCATGCGATCCAGAGCCCCACGCCGAGATATGGTAGCATCGCCGGTACCCACATCAGCAAGCCAGCAAGCTGCTGGTCAGTGAGCGGCGCCATTCCCCAACTCGCCGTGCTTGCCAGATGTACGAGGTAGAGCGGCCTCGGCGCGAAAACGATCAGGGCACCGAGAAGGCCCATCTGGCCAATCGTGGCCGCCAACGCCATCAGCGCCGTGCCGGGCTGCGTCGGTGCCAGGATCGCGCGCCACAGCAGCCAGGCGCTTCCCAGCAGCGAAATCTGCATCAGCCAATAGGCCGGCACGCTCGCAAGGCCCCACGTGTAGAGCCCCGGCGCGTGCCAGAGCCAAAGGACGACCGCATTCACCGCGACGAGCACGGCGATCGGCAGCGAGCTGATTTTCCGCTGCGGAAAGGCGAGCGCGAGAAGCGGCGCTACGGCCGCGATCAACAGGACATGATGCAGCACCCGCACGGAAAACAGCGCCGAGGACATCGCACAAAGCGGCGACACGAAGATGATCAGCATCAGCACGGTCGCCGCCCACCCCGCGCGGGCGTCAGAGGAGCGCCCGCCGCCGACAACGATCGCAAGCGCGGCAAGTATTCCGATCAGCAGCGGGTCCAGATTCCAGCGCGTCCAGAGATCATCCGGAATTGCGGCGGGACCACAATAGGCGATGATCGAAGCCGGCATGACACCTCATGCAGTTTGGCCCTGCCAATGCGCCGCAACGCGAGAAGCTGGCCGAATCCTCCACGATTTATAAACTCAGCATGATCCAATGCACCGAGAAATCGGTAGTTGCCCGCAAAGAATCAGTAATTGTCCCTAGGCGGAACCGGTCTGCCGCAATGATAGATTCCGCGGTGCGATTGCGCCGTCTCCTGGTCGTTGCGGAATGGGTTGGTTCGTGCACCTTCTTTACAGTTTGCGCGGGGCCGTCTGGATCCTCATCTATTTGCTGTTCATTTTCGCGCCCTTGTTCGCGCTCTTGGCAGGCTCGCATCCGCCGGCACGCAGCGTCTGGACGGAGTTTTCGGTCGCGCTCGGCTATTCCGGCCTGGCGATGATGGGCCTGCAGTTCGGGCTCACCGCCCGCTTTCGCTACGTCACCGAGCCATGGGGCGAGGACGTCATCTACCATTTTCACCGCCAGATCTCGCTCGTGGCGGTCGGACTGGTCGTGGCGCATCCGATCATCCTGATCGCCGTCAAGCCGGAACTGCTTGCGCCGTCCAACATGCTGGACGCGCCGCTGAGCGCCTATTTCGCCTTCCTGTCGATCTTCTCGGTGATCGCGCTCGTGGTGGCAGCCCTTTGGCGAGTTGCGCTGAAGATCAGGTACGAGACCTGGCACCTCAGCCACATCGCGCTGGCGCTCACAGCCGTCATCGCAGGCGTCGTGCACATGGTCGGATCGGGCTTCTATCTCGTCGATCCCTGGAAACGGGCGTTGTGGATCGGCCTGACGATGTTCTGGATCGCGCTGCTACTCTATGTGCGGATTATCAAGCCGCTGTTCATGCTGCGCCGGCCATACCGCGTCGCGGAAGTGCGCAAGGAACGCGGCGACACTACGACGCTGGTGATGCAGCCGGATGGCCACCCCGGCTTCCGCTTCCGCCCGGGCCAGTTCGGCTGGCTGACGGTCTGGGGAAGTCCCTTCAAGATTACGGGGCACCCGTTTTCATTCTCGTCCAGCGCCGCCGCCGCGGATGGACGCGTCGAGATGACGATCCGGAACCTAGGCGATTTTACCAGCGGGATTCCCAAGGTGCCGGTCGGCCAGCGCGTCTATCTCGACGGACCGTATGGTGCGTTCACCATCGGCAATCCGGCGGACATGCACGTACTGATTGCCGGCGGCATCGGCGTGACGCCAATGATGAGCATGATCCGCACCCTCGCCGACCAGGGCGACAGGCGACCCATCGTGCTGCTTTACGGTGCGCAGGACTGGGATTCGATCACCTTCCGTGAAGAGCTCGAGGCACTGAAAGCGAGGCTCGACCTGACGATCGTCTACGTGCTCTCAAAGCCCTCGCCCGGCTGGCGCGGCGAGAAGGGCTTCATCAGCGCCGCAATTTTCAAGCGGCATTTGCCGCCGCCATATGCCGACCATGAGTACTTCATCTGCGGACCGAACGTGATGATGGACGCGATCGAAAAGGCGCTCGGCGAGATGAACGTGCCGATGTCGAAGTACCATTCCGAACGCTACAGCTTCGTCTAGGGAGACCGCCGATGCGCCGCCTGTTCGCCGACCGTATGGTCCTCGCCACGGGAGTGACCGTGATCCTGATGTCGATTTTATTCGCGTTGTCGCGCGTCGCCGGCTAGGCCGGACTCCATCTATTGAATGGGCCGGGCGGTGGCGGCAGCGGCTGGAATTCCCTCGCCGATCCTCCCGGTCATGTACGTGAAGAACGGGTTAGACGATGCCCTCATCAGCGAGTCGAGGCTGGCGATCAGGACATTGCGCTCGCCCCGCGGCGCCAGGGTACCGAGATTCTCTCCGAAATTCTCCGACGGGTCGGGTTCGGCTCCGTACAGACTGTCGCTGACCGGGAACGGTAATGCGACGTGCGACAGCGAATAGAATCCCCGCGGATAAAATAGCCCGAGCGGCCGCGACGTCTCGACATCGCCGCCGGCTTCGGTCGCGCGCTCGATCACATCGTCACTATTGTCATCGGAATTGGTGATGATCGTGAGGCGATAACGCCGCGGGCCGTTCGGCACGATACGCGCGAGCGCGGTGTCTGCGCTGGAGCGGAGCAATGGACCGAACTTGGCCGTGCGGTTGACGTCGAACAGCACCAGCTCATGGCCGTTCTCTGGAAGGTGGGCATAAAGCGCCGATACGATGGCCCGCGTACTCACGGTAAAGTCGATGAGCGACTGAAAAGTAAGAATCGGCGGCAACTGACCCAGCTTGCCTTCACGGGCATAGCGGGCAATCCGTTCCTGCAACGTTTGCGTCAGGCGATAGGATTGGCGCGCGCCGTTGACTGGAAACGAGTTGTATTTGAACGGATTGAACTCGGGCACGATGCCGAGCCAGGCCGCCTTGGCGAAGGCAGGCAATATCGAAGGCAGCCCCGCCAGGCGAGCAAGACGTGCGACGCGCGTGATGCCCACCATCGGCGAGATTAGCACCAGGCGATCCGGCCGAACCAGTTTTTCGTCGCTGATTGAATCAAGCGCATACATCAGCGCCAGCGCACCGCCATTGGAAAACCCGACCAGATGCAACGGCGTGGACGGCCCGGTGCGCGCGCGTGCTTCACGCACCGCAAGCCGCGTCGCCGCCATCCAGTCTTCCCACTCCACGTCGGTCAGCGCGGCGGGGACGGTGCCATGTGCCGGCATCCTCGGCACGATCGCCAGGAACCCCTGATCACGGTAGAAGCGCGCGATATGGCGTTGGCTGTAGGGGGAATCCGTCAGGCCATGCAGGAGCACCACCGCACCGACCGGCTTTCCCTCTGGCTCGAGCACAAAGGAACGATTGAAATCCTGCACGAAGTGGCCTGGATAGACCGGACTCCCCTCAAAGTAACGATTGGCCGGCACGCGCTCGGCCGCGTCGAGCTTCCGCGAAACCTCGCGCCGGACGTCGTCGAAGATCCGGGCCTCGGCTGTCAGGTATTCCGCCCAGTTCGCCGTTTCGAGTTTTTGCGTCCGCAGTTCATCCGGAATGTAGGTATGCCAAGGCTCGAGCGGCAGTCCCCTCTGCGAATCGTAGATGCGCACGGCAAGGAACGTCAGAAAGGACACGCCGAGCAGCGCTCCGGTGATCTTCAGATATCTGAATACTCTTGCTCGCATGATCGAAGCATACCTGCGCACGCATCATTCTAGAAGGAGCCAAACGTCGACCCCAGGACAATCACCGCCACCAGGGCGATGAGCGCGCTGACAATCCCGACCATGACGATATCGAGATAACTTTCGCGGTGCGTCGAACCGCAGACGGCGAGCAGCGTCACGACAGCACCGTTATGCGGCAAGCTGTCGAGAGTGCCGGAGCCGATGGCGGCCACCCGGTGCATCAGCGCGGGATTGATGCCCTGCTCTGCCGCAATACGCATATAGGTGTCGCCGAGGGCATCCAGCGCGATCGTCATGCCGCCGGAGGCCGAGCCAGTCAGGGCAGCGAGTACGTTGGTTGCCACCGCAAGTGAGACCAGCGGC
>DAIMKE010000017.1:0-11653 GCA_036721875.1 Bradyrhizobium sp.
GCTCAATTTCGCCCGCGACGCAGCGGCACCGGCCGCGCTGATCGACGTGCGCGCTGCACTCGAGCTGATCATCGACGAGATGCATGCCGGGCGCGAAACGATCGTTCTCGAATCTGGCGAGGATGCGCAGATCCGGGTCCCGGAATCCGCTTTCCGCCGGGCGATCGAGAACCTGCTCAGCAATGCCGTGACCTACGCCGGTGGCGGCACGGTCAGTATCGCGAATTCGCAGGGTGAGGTTGCCATCTCGGTGCGCGACGAGGGCCCGGGCATTCCCAAGACGGATCGAGAGCGCCTGCTGCGTCCCTTTGAACGCGGTGAAAGCTCGCGCAATCGCGACACAGGCGGGGCAGGTTTGGGGCTGAGCATAGTTCACAATTTCGCAGCACAGCATGCAGGCGCCTTCGCGCTACGCGATACACCGGGCGGCGGAATCACAGCGATACTGCGCTTGCCGGCGGCGTGAATTCTAATCGCGGATCGATACGTCATGCCATGCCCACGCAAGACGATCGAGACCAGCCACCGTCGTCACTCCGGAAGTGTAATGGCCGCTTCTGGCAATTCCCCTTATGTAATTGAGTTGCGGGGCTGGAGCGAGGGCGGCAAGCCTGTGCCCTTCCTGCCACTTACACCGGGCGGGTTCAGCAGCGATGTCTATACCCCGGCGCTCGCCGCGCTGCCGCGGCATCCCGAAGCGGTAATACCGGTGGAACGGATCGCCGGGCCGGTGCTGCTGCTGTGCGGCGAGGAAGACAGCCTGTGGCCGTCGTGCCCGATGGCGCGCGCGGTCGAGGCGCGGCGTGATGGCAGCGGCGCGGGCCTGGCAACCACGCTGCTCGCCTACAAGGATGCCGGGCACTTCGGGGTCGGCCCGCCGCTTCCCGAAGGCAAGCCGGTGCCCTTCATGCTGACGGTGTTCGGCGGCACCGGACAGGGCAATCTCGCCGCGCGCAAGGATGGCTGGCCGCGCACCATCGCCTTCCTTGCAACTGCTCTGAACGAGCCCCCTGCTGGCAAGGCCGCTCCATGACGATCAGTCTCCGGGCATTGCGGCTGGGCGCGAGTGCGCTTGAGGTGGTCCCGGCCAGCCGGCTCGCCGCCTCGCAGGGGATGACCCGCTGGGGTTCCCGGTGCCATTGCCGAGGTTTTGCAGATGGGAACCTGGACCGATGACGGCACGCTACGACAAGATCGGGATCAATTACGACCAGCTGCGATTGCCGGATCCCCGGATCGCCAGGCAGATCAACCATGCTCTGGGAACGGCCGCGAGCGTCTTGAACGTCGGAGCGGGAACCGGGTCATATGAGCCTGTCGATAGACAAGTCACAGCTGTCGAGCCGTCGATTGAAATGATCCGCAAGCGAAGGTCGTCGGCCTATCCCGTAATTCAGGCGAGCGCCGAGCACCTTCCCTTCGAAGATCAGTCCTTCGATGCCGCGATGGCAATTCTGACCATCCACCATTGGCCCGACAAATCTGCAGGCCTGCGCGAAATCCGGAGGGTGACGCGTGGGCCCATCGTGCTGCTGACTTTCGACCCGGCGCACCAGCCATGGTTGACCGACTACCTGCCCGAACTCGTTTCGCTCGACGAAGGCCAAATGCCGCAAATGAAGCAATATGAAGAATGGCTCGGCTCGGTGTCGATTGCGCCGGTCCTGGTTCCGCATGATTGCACGGACGGTTTCCTCTACGCCTATTGGCGGCGGCCGGAGGCCTATCTGGACGCGCGGATCAGGTCGGGAAGCTCTTCTTTCTGGTCGATCCAAGGGCTGGAGCAGGGCCTTGCGCGTTTGTCGCATGATCTGGAAACCGGGCAGTGGGACAGCAAGCACGGCCATCTTCGCGATCAGCAGGAATATGATGCAGGATACCGGCTGGTGATCGGCAACCCGCAGCAGGACGGCTAGCCACCCGGCGCCGGCCATCAGCGGGGAGCCACCGCGATCGTGGCAGCCCTCGCGTGCCTTCGGGGAAGAAGGCGGAAGGGGAAGTATGCGGCGAAAGGCAATCATGGTGGATGTCGACGGCGTCCTCATTACGCACCCGAATGGAGGTGCATGGTCTGCCAATCTCGAAAACGACCTCGGCATCCCGCCTTCCGTGCTGCATGACCGATTTTTCCGTCGCCATTGGACTGATGTCGTGCACGGACGTGCTGCACTGCGGGATCGACTGGCACTCGCTCTCGCCGAAATTGCGCCCTCGGTCTCTCCGGCAGCGCTGATCGAATACTGGTTCGAGAGTGACGCGCATATCGACGAGCGTTTGCTGGCAGAGCTTCAGCACCTGCGAAACGAAGGCTTCGCGCTCCATTTGGCCACAGTCCAGGAGCATGAGCGTGCCGCATACCTTTGGGATCGGCTGGCGCTGCGCGATAGCTTCGACGGGATGCACTACGCTGCCTCGCTCGGCTGTTCCAAGCCCGATCATGCCTTCTACCGGGCGGTTGAAGCCGCTGTGCAGATCCCTCCCGCAGCGATCTTTTTCATCGACGACAAGATCGAAAACGTGGAAGCGGCAAGAGAATGCGGTTGGACTGCCGCACTGTGGACTGGGAGCAGCACTGTCCGGGAACTGATGCAAGTGATGCAGTGGGAATACCGTTGAACAACCCGGAGCCAACCTCGGCGGCAGTGTTCACAAGCACTATATCCGCCATGCAGCGTCAACGGGTTTCTCAGCGCAAGCCACCATTCTGAAAACGACCACGTTGTTGCGTGAGGGGGCGCGGTTCGGTGAGATATTCTTATGAACGATAAGTGCTTTGAAGATCAAACCGTCGCGATGCTGAATTCTCTTTAGCTGCCACTCCGGAATCCGCCCATCACCGGTCATAGCTGAGGCCAGCCCGCGATCTCGAAATCTGTCCGGCTGCTTCGGCCTGTTTCTGCCAGCAGCCGACATTTAGACGCCGACCCCGTAGCGAACATTGGCGTGAGGGTCTGCTCGCGCTATCGTCTCAGGCGATGCGCAAGTTTCTTCGAGAGTTTGGCATCTTCGGTGTTGCCCCGCTGATATTCGCTTTTTTCTGCCTGTTCGGTTTGGTCGGAGGCTGACCGGTGGCATGGATGTGCGGGGCGCTCGGTGTCTCGCGAAGCGGGTTTCATGCCTGGCTAACTCGATCCCCGTCCCCGAACGAGCGGTCCTGAATGTCAGCCGACGCGCGGAAGTTGAAGCGGCGATTCCGCTCTCCACCCGATGGCAGCCTAGCGCCGTCCTCCCCGCCAGCTCGATCAGGTCTGCAGCGTCAACTGTCCTTGCTCGACGTTAACGAGGCGGCCGCAGTCAAGGTTTTCACAGCGGCTTCGGCGCTGGCTTTCGCTTCCCGGATGCACTCCCGTTCCTGCCGGAAGTTGGACGGCAGGCTCGGCACCACTTGGCTTCTGCACAACGCGATTGCCGCGCGCTGAATGCGCATCGCCAAAATGCGTTGCCCTTTGTCCGAACCGAGATCGAGGGTGCCGACCTTGACCGTAATGCTCTGCGGAACGGAGGCAGCGGCTGCGTTGGCCGAGGCCACGAGGCTGGTGGCGGCAAGCAGGGCGTGGAAACGCTTCATGATCATTTCCTTCGATACCTCGCCGCCCACTCATCTGAGCGGTGATGCATCGGGATTGGTCGCCGGGCGCGCCTGACGCTTGCTGCGTATCAAAACGGGCTGATTGTTTTCGGATCCGGGCGGGCTGGTCGTGTTTGTAACCGCTGGTTGATTCCGAAATCGGCTTGTCGCTCTTGCCGGGCTCTGGCAGCCGAGCCCCGATGACAGGCTTGGAACAGCTCGATCTGATGGCGCGTGGCGGGTCGATCGCTTTGCTTGCCTTGTGGGGCTGGATCCTGGTTCGCGATCACCGTGATCAGCTTGCCGCTAAGCTCGCGATCGCCATGGCGCTGGCGATCATCTGCTACCTGCTTCAGACCTCAAAGAGTCTCTCGATTCCTGCGATCGGGAGCCTTGCCCTTTCAATATTCGGCGCTTCTACGGCGGGGATATTCTGGCTGTTTGCCAAGGCCTGGTTCAACGACGAAACGCATATCCGGGTCCGCGATCTGGCCTTGGTGGGATTGGCCGCGCTCAACAGCCTTGTGATGTTCGTTAGCCGTGCTGATGGCGGGATCATCAATCAGATCGCGGGCGCGCTGTTCCGGGGCGGTATGCTTTTGTTCGCATCAGCCGCCCTGTGGGAGGTCTGGCGCGGGCGTGAGGGCGACTTGATCGAGAGCAGGCGCCGCCTGCGGCTCCGGTTGGTCGCAGCGGTCGCGTTCTACGTCGTCGTTATCGCGCTCACGCAGATCGCGGTGCATAATCTGGGCATGCCCGATTGGTTGCTCGGCATCGTCAACGGCAGCATTGTTGCGATCTCGCTCGGCTTTTGCGCCGTGATGTTCGGGATGCGGCAGGCCGACCTGTTCGGACCAGTGGAGGCCGCACGTCCTGGCTCGGCACGGCCAGCGGTTGATGGCCCGCTCGCTGACAAGCTGCGCAGCCACATGGAGGGGCACAAGGTGTGGCGGGATGAAGGGCTGACCATTGCAAAGCTCGCCGCCCAGCTGGGTGAGCAGGAATATCGCCTGCGCCGCACCATCAACGGACAGCTCGGGCACCGCAATTTCTCCGCCTTCCTTAATGGTTACCGCATCGCCGAGGTGAAGTCTGCGCTGGCCGATCCCGCGCAGAGGGGGGTGCCCATCATCACCATCGCGCTTGATGCCGGTTTCGGCTCGCTCGGCCCGTTCAACCGCGCCTTCCGAGAGGCCGAGGGCATGACCCCGAGTGAATTCCGCGCCCGCGCGCTGGCCGTTTCCGAAATCGGCTAGCCGGTTTCGAGCAGATGAGCGCATGGCGGGGCGGTCTCCGGAAAAGACCCCGAGAGTCTGCCTTGAGGATCGCACCATGCCGACCGGAGTTCCGCCGCTCGATATCCTGCTGGAACGGGGGCTTTACATCTTCACCTTCGATCTCAACCGCTACCTGATCGCCGCCTCGGTGACATTCGCGATCGTGTGGCAGCTGCGGCGAACGGTGCTGAAGGCGCGCAAAATCCAGAAGCGGGAGGCAAGCCTCGCCGATATGCGGCGCGAAGTTGCGCAGTCTCTGCAATCGGTGTTCGTCTACACCATCGGCATTTGCCTTCTGCTCTGGGGGCGCGAAGTCGGGGTGTTCTACGATGTCCTCGGCGTCAGTGTTGGGTTGGGTGTGGATGTGCTGATCCTGGCTGCGATCACCATCGCGCATGATGCCTATTTCTACTGGACCCACCGGATGATGCACCACCCGCGCCTGTTCCGGTTCTTCCACCGCGCGCATCACAGGTCGATCACGCCGACGCCATGGGCCGCCTACAGCTTTGCGATCCCCGAGGCGGCAGTGGCGTTCGCGTTCGTGCCGCTGTGGCAATTTTTCGTGCCGACGCCCGGCTGGGTGATGTTCACCTGGCTGAACTTCCAGATCATCCGCAATGCGATGGGGCATGCCGGGTTCGAGTTCTTCCCCCGCTGGTGGCTGGATTCGCCGCTGACGCGCTGGATCAACACCACGGTCCACCACGACCTGCATCACAATGGCGGCTTTGCCACCAATTACGGCCTCTATTTCACCTGGTGGGACAAGTGGATGGGGACCGAGCATCCGGGTTACCACGAGAAGTTTCGCGAAGTGACGGGGCGCACGCAGCAGATCAAGGCGGAAAGCTGCGACGAAGTGACCGCGTAAGCGTACCTTCCTCACAATTGCTTCCAAATAAAAAGGGGCCGGCCCATTGATTGAAGATGCGCCAACTGCGCTCGGCCCATCAAAACGCCTCCCCGATCCCCTTGATCCATTCGGATTTCATTCGAACGGTCGGTTCCGGCAATTTGAGTTTCAAGGCCCGACGATCCTCACTTCGTCGCCTTCGCGCAGGACGCCAGGCCGGGCAATCGAGGCATACATTGTGAAGGCGTTTCCAAAACGCTGCGCAACGGTGCGTAAAACCTGCGCGTCGCGCTTGGCCGTGTCAGGGTCGATCGTGATCATAGCGCAGCGCGGCGCCCCATAAGCGATCAGGAGTTCAGCGCCGCCGGCCTCGCCGAAACCGATCCGCTGCCCTTGCCAGGCCTCGTCCAGGCAATCGCTCTCAACGATTATGTTCGTTCGGAACCGGCGTCGATCGAGCGACGCGCCATGAACCGCGTCTAGTTTCTTCAAGCTCGCGGTGGTCACGATCGAAACGGGCATCAGATCATAAGCGCCGATACCGAGTTGCATCAGATTTAGCGGTTCTCCCGCCTCTGCTTCCAGCGCTGCAATTAGCCCCGGATCGCTGAGCGAAAGCTCCCTGCCGTCGGGAGCAACCACCGTTACTTTCGAGTTACGGGGACTTCCAGGATCGTCATAAGCCGCTCGGTAAAGCACCAAGTCCGACAATTCGCGGGCCGTTAACCACGGGAAGCGTGTTGTATTGCTACGACGCACGAACCCGTATTGCCGATCGCCCTCGAGCCCTTGCCAGTCCATCTCGGCGACAGGCATCCGCTCCCCCGCCATCGACTTTACCGGATATCGCACGATCTCCAGAACGCGCCCGAGAATTTCGTTCATTGAAATATAGCCTCGTTGTGATGGCTAAAAAGCCTCTCCGCGATTTCCCGGGTAGCGACGGATCAGCGCTGACCACCCCGGACCACGTTGCAGACCATTCGCCTGCTCCGGATCATGTGCAGGCGGCAGCGATCAGCTGCTGAGCGCTGTCAACCGTCAATGCAGGTGCCGCTAACACCACGGATGTCTCGATCTGCCGTTCGGGCACATCCCAATATGTCTTCGGGAGTTGCGCCATTACCGGTTCGGGGACGAGCCCGAAACCATGTCTCCGATAGAAACCTATGGCCCAGTAAGCAGCGGCCCAAGTTCCGATCAGGATGGGAGAAGTCCCAGTGCCACGCAGGTGGTGGATCAAAGCCGAGCCGATCCCGAGGCCTTGGTGATCCGATAGCACGTAGGCATGCCTGATCAGGCGGACGTTGCGAACATGCTGTATGCCCATCACGCCGACCAAGTGACCGTTGATGGTGTAGCCCGTGAACCGGACCCCGGCAGCGACCTCGGCTTCCAGCTCATCCGATGGCATACAAGGCTCATGCCAGCGATCGTCGGGGATCACGCCTTTGTATGCGACTGCGGCATCATTGATGATGGCATTGATTTGCTGGTTTTCGCGCTTGGAACACAGCTTGATGGCATGGGGGCGGGCATCTTTTGCATTCCGGTCCACTGACTTCCCCCCGACAGCTGCGGTGCACAGGACCTATCCGAGCGGCACGTTACGATCTTGAATGAAATTGCAGCCGCTCAGCGCATGGCCGCAGCATAGGCACCCGGGGTCATGCCGAAGCGCCGAACGAATGCGCGGTGGAAATGGCTCTGGTCAGCAAAGCCTGCCTCGCAGCCAGCGTCGGCGAGGCCAACGCCGCTGCGGATCAGCGATTTGCCCAGTTCGAGCCGCCGCTGGATGATGTAGGCATGCGGGGTCAGACCCGTGCCGAGGCCAGCGATGCCGAGCGCCAAGAGTTTGCCGAGGCTCTGCTGCTGCAAGCAGCCATGCTGGGATCGGGCCTTGATCAATGGGCGCGCGAACCTGAGATGCTTGAACGGCTTGCCAAGGCCGCACGTCAAGGGGCGCTGGCGAGCGGACTCGACCTGGCCAAGATGACGCTCACGCCCGATGGCTTTGTCTCCAGAAGATAAGGTTCCCGTCGCCTGTTCGTCAGTTGCTCTCCACAGGAAAACCGTACATCCGTTATCCATCCCGCCGCGATCAGGAGCGGCGTGAAATCCTTATAGATGTCTTCAAAACAACCTCCCTAGAAGGCACTGCACGATCAATCGTCGAAGACCTTTACGATCTTCGAAGGATCACTTCGATAGTGAGCTAGTCTCGTTTCGATATCGCCGACATGAACCTCCAGCTTGTGCCCATCCGGATCGAGGAAGTAGATTGAATCCCCTTCGCTGCTATTGTCCTTCCAGACTTTGCAGGCTTCTCGCAGTCTCGCACTGATCTCAGCGAATTCGCCGTCAGGGACGCTGAATGCGAAGTGCGTGTAGTCTGGATGCGGCGACGTTCTCACAAGATCGTCACGCGATAGGCATAGCCAGAGTGCGCCAGCCTCTAGGTAGGCGCCATCATCCCACAACGCCCGGACCGAACAACCGAGGACGTCTCGGTAAAACATCACGGACCGCTGTACGTCGGCCACCGCCAGCGTGATGTGGTTCAGCCCGCATACGCCCGCACTTTTGCGCTCGCTCATTTGGAAGCCCCGGGTAGAAGAAACGAAATTTCGCCTTGTTCGAAGTTATTCAGTCCCATCGCTTTTGGCCCCAATCGGCAAGAACAACTCCCCGCCGGCGTGTTGATGGTCGGGCTTCGATCACCGCCTACCTCACTCCTCCTGCGATCACTCACAACATCTTCATGTCGCGCAGCCACTCTTCAAGATGCTGCGGCCACCGGCGGGTGATCGGATCCGCAGTCGGCCGCATGCCGAAAGCATGTCCTCCCTTTGCATAAAGCCGCATGTCGACCGGCACGCCCGCGTCATTGAGTGCAAGGGCGTAGGCCATCGGCTCCCGCACATCGTCGACGGAGTCGTTCATCGCATGAATGATGAGCGTGGGCGGCGCGTCCGGGCTGATCTCGACCCAGGGCTGCAGTTCCAGACTGTTCCTGCCCTTGCTGTTGTCCAGCACGCGAGCGTTATAGGCAACAACGGCGAAATCCGGCCGCGGTGATTGCTGATCCGCCGCGTCGGTCAAGGGGTAGGTCCGTTCGACCGTGTTGCTCATGTTGATGACGAGATAGGCGCCTGCCGAAAACCCGATCGCTCCGATCCTGTGCGGATCGATGCCATAGGTCGAGGCCCGTTCGCGCAGCAGACTGATGGCGCGCTGTGCATCTTCCAGGCCCAGCAAGACCTTTGGTCGCTGCTGTTTCCCATCAACACGCGGCCAGACTTGCGGCGTACGGTATTTGAGCATGGCGCAGGTCATGCCTTGCCGGGTGACCCAGTCGCACACTTCGGTGCCTTCGAGGTCGGTTGCCACAGCGTAGAACCCTCCCCCGGGGATGACGAGCATGGCGGCGCCGGTGTTGCGACCCTTCGGGCGATAGATCGTCATGGTCGGCCGGGTGATATAGGTCGCCCAATGCCATTTGCGTCCGCCCACCAGCGGCGAGCCGTTGCCGGTGTATTCAGGATGAGCGCCGCTGTCTGGCTGCGCCAAAGGGACGTTGGCAGGCCACAGCGGCAGCTGCGTTCCGCCATCGTCCGGTTTCCACACCCCTTCCTTCTCCACCTTCGGAATCTCGATCCGTTCAGGCGCGGTTTCCTGCTCCTTGGCTTGGCCGCAAGCAGAGCCAGCAATGCCCAGACACAAGAGAAGGGAGGTCACTAAAATGAGATGTCGCAGCACGTTTCAAGCCCTTGTTTTTAATCAGCAATGTTTTGCGAAGCTGGCTTCCCAGGCCTCATCATCGTGTTCCCCTTTTGTGGCCGTCACGCGACCAGAAACGCGGCAACCGAGGGCGCGTCCAATGCGCAGTGCCCCCCGTAAAGCGGATGCCACTCGGTCTGGACGGCGCGGGCGCGGGCCCGCTCGGCCAGTGCCTGTGTTCCCTCGAAATTGCCGAAGGCGTCATACAGTCCGTTCGACAAATAGAGCGCCGGGGACTGGGGCCCCGCCTGCTCGATCAAGGTCAGCGGTGAGGTGGCGCGCCACTCGCGGTCATTGCTGTAGTGACGGCGGGCCAGCATCCAGATGCCGAAGGCGACCTTCGGATCAGCGCCAGTACGAACCAAGCCGGCCCTGATTTCACTGATCGGCGCAAAGGGAGAGACCTTGTAGACGCCGGGGCACAGCGCGGCGATGCGGGCAAAGCGATCAGGATAGGCCAGCCCCGCGATCAGCACATTGAGCCCGCCCATCGATTCCCCCAACAGGATACGCCGCCGCGGCGTGCCCAGCTTTTTCTCGATGGCAGGAAACCGCTCGATCATGTCCTCCAGCAAACCGCTGTCGGGGGCAGCGCCCTTGGGGGACAGCAGCCAGCTTCCGCCATAGGACAGCGTCACCACCGTCGGCGGGCGAACGCCCTTTGCCTGCCACTGCGCCTGGAGCAGGCCCGCGTAATAGGTCGCGTCGTTCCAGATGCGCTCGTCGAGATTGCGGCCATGCAGGTGATAGACAATATCGCCATTGGTCCCTCCGCGCGCGCGGTAGACGCAGTACTTCATGGGCCCGTCGCTGGCGCATTCCTCCGACGCGGGGGTGAAGGCTACGGTCTGCGCGCCCTGCGGTGTCGTCAGCGTGCGCCAGGCCCAATAGCCGCAAGCCAACAGGACGGCGACCAAACCTAGGGTGATCGAACGGCGGGGATGGCGCAGGGTCAGGCGCATGACGTTCTCCTCGGGAACAGGCGGGCCAAGTTGTCGGGCTGCGCGCGTGCGGACTGCTTGACGGCGGAATGAAGCCCTTGGCGGGCCAGCGGCGTTGGCGGAAGCATGCAGGCGCTGAGCAGGTATCCGATGATCGCGCTGCCGCCGTATCCCACCAGCGGCGTCGGATAATTGCCGATCACAGCAGCCAGAATGATCGCGAGCCAGATTGCGCCGAATACCGCGCATTGCCGCGCGCAATCGCTGTCACGGGGGCCGAAGGCTGCAGCTGGCAATAACAGCAGCGCGCCTGCGCTCGCTACAGCAAAGCCGAGCAGCGGGTGCACCTGCCAGGTCTGCGTGAACACGCCCTCGGTAAAACGCACCGGGGGAAGGTTGTCGGCCCGCACCAGCGTGGCCACAAAGCCCGACGCGCTTGCCGCGAGCACAATGGCCACCTGCCGGTTGCGGTGCAGCAGCCAGAGCATCGCGATCCCTGCTACCATCGCGCCTGCCATCGCCCGGTCGGGTTGCATCGCCATGGCCACCGCAGCAACCACCAGCGCCGCCGCGCCCGCAGCCGTGGTCTTGCGCGCGAACATCGTCAACAGGGCGGGCAGCAGGATCAGGCTCGATTGCACCAGCAGCGGCCCGGCCGCGACCCAACGCACAACGCCATGTGAGGCAACTCCGAACAGGCTCGTCAGCACCAGCAATCCGGCCATGCTGAGCGCTGCGATGGCGCGTCCACGGTCAGAAGCGCCTTGCCAGACTGCCGCGCTCGCCAGCAGCGCCAGACCGACGCCAAGCGAGGCAAGGTTCACGAGGATCATGGATGACGATGCGTCGGCAACGTGGAGATGGATCACGCCGATCATCACGGCCGCCGTGGCAGCCAGAGCGGCAAGACGGCGCGGCCCGAGGCGGTCGCTGGCAAGGCCAAGAGCATCGCTCAGCCGGGTCTTGATGAAGGTGAGCGCCAGACCCGAGCCTGCCCCGGCGGCAAAGCGCAGTGCCTCACCGTCGTCGGCAATGGCCGCAGCTTCGGCCCGCACCGCCTCAGCCCAGTTCTGCATATGAGCGGGTGCCAGTGCGACCAGTCGGCCAAGGATCCAGTTGGACAATTGGCGCAGGGCCCTGCGGCTCATATGCGCACCTCCCGCAGCGAGGAGCGATCCGCGCCCGCCGGCACGATGGGGTTGGCTCGCGCCACCTCGATCCCCGCTGCCGT
>DAIMKE010000017.1:11697-17190 GCA_036721875.1 Bradyrhizobium sp.
TTTCGGCGGGCGGCTGCCATTCGGTTTCAAGCAGGCCTCTCTCTTCCAGGCGGATCAGCAAGGGGTAGAGCGTGCCCGATTTGATCCCGGTGATTTTGGCCAGATCATAGCCATAGGACCAGGATCCGGCTTTATCGAGCAGAGCGGCGAGTACCCGCCTGGCAGCTGGCGAAAAGGAGCGTGTGCGAGTCATGTGGCAATAACTCTACCTATGTAGAGTTGGCGTCAAGTTGTTTGTCGATCAGACTCTGGGAAGAAGGGCGGCACTCACTGGTCAGGCAACGTGCTGGTCGACGAGCGGGCTTGCCGAGGAAAACATCGAACCGCTTCTCAACGCATGGCAGAGGCCTGTCGAGGCGGGGCGCGGTGCAGGGCAAGACATGCTGCAATTCGTGCCCTGAGCTGCGCCTGCGTTCTTGACAGGTTCTAGCCAGCACCAGCTTCAGCAATCTTTGGGCGCAGCCGCGGGATTTTGCTCCTGACGCTTGTCGTCTTCGGCACGGACATATCGTTCCCGCTCCTTGTCCATGGCGTCGCGCCATCTGGTGCGTAGAACCTGAGCGCGCTCAGGAATGACCTGCTCCAGAACATCCATTGCGAGCATCCGGTCGGTCCGGAAAAAACGGAAGTCGCCGCGCAATTCGCACCAGGCGGCCAGAATTCTACCGGCGTCGCGGTAGCCCAGCATGACTGGCCAGATTGTCCGCTCGCTGCTGCTTTCCAAAGAATCGCGGTAGACGATGTGAACCTTGCGCCGGTCACGGATCGCGCGCCGCAAAGCAGCGCTGCTGATCAGGTCGGCGGATGGTGGGACGGGGGCCACCGAAGTGGTCGGAACCGCGATCTGACCACGCATCGCCTCCGGCACGACGGCCTCGAGCTTGGCAACGAGGTTGCGCGCGGCAAGCGCCATCTCCGGTTCGCCACGGGTCAGGACCCAGTTCGCGCCGAGAATGGCTGCATCGAGCTCGTCAGGGGTAAGCATCAGCGGCGGAAGATCGAACCCCCGCTCAAGGACATATCCGACGCCTGCCTCGCCCCGGATCGGCACCCGCAACGCCAGCAGGGCAGCTATGTCGCGATAAACGGATCTTTTCGACACCTCCAGTTCACTGGCAATGGTCTCGGCCGTGAGGGGCGTACGCACACGTCGCAGGATCTGCAGGATCTCAAACAATCGCTCCGCACGCCGCACCGAGCACTCCTCTATCGGCTGACATGCATAGTCGTAGCATGCTGACAGCATGTTGGCAGCAGAGCCGTGGCACATGGTGTCACACTTCAAGAAGGAGGGATGAAGCTATGAAACTGCGGCAAGCCCTGATTGCGACCTTGGTTGCTGGAGCGCCGACCACGCAAGCCACCCCTGCGATGGCGCAGTCGATCTCCGTGGAGCGGTTCGGCCTCTACGTCCTTGCTGACGATGTCGAACGGTCCGCGCGCTTCTATGAGGTGCTTCTGGAGACGTCGCCCGAAGTGCGAACCCCTGCATTGATCGGTTTCAATTTGGCCGGCGGTTTGTTCGGCATCGTCTCGCGCAAAGCCTATGCCGCCAATGAGCCACGAGCCGGAAGCGTCCGGCCGTACATCAAGGTCGCCGATATCGAGCAGGCCTTCGCGCATGCCTCTTCAATTGCGCCCGACAGCATTGAGGCGCCCGGCATCGTGAGCGAGGGACCGTTCAGGTTCTTCCGCATGACTGATCCTGACGGCAACGTCCTCGAGTTCTTCGAGTTCAAGCCCAGCGCTGGCTGAGCATGTTCGGCGTGATATCCCGGTGGCTGACTGGGCGATCGGGTGGCGAACAGAGCTTCAGCTTTGGCCGTCCCCCACTCCGAAAACTGGGCCGGAGTGTGTCTCCGGCCCTCTTTTGCAGGCAGCGGGCCACGACTTCGGGAAGCACCCGAGCGCCCGGTCGTCAGCTTGGTGAATCTTCGTTCTGGGCTATTCGCGAGAGGTTCAACCCTTCTGAGGGGGCTGCTTTTTGACGCTGACAAGCGGCAGGCGTCGTGGAGTGAGACTTCGATTCTGAACGACTGAAAGCTTGTCGGTTTGAGGGTTTCGGCTTCAGAGGAAAAAATGACCTAAGCAGCCGGGCAGGTTTCGGGATCGCCCCGCGTTGCCGGCGATGGCTGTTCGCAGCTGGGGATGCACAGGGCAAATCCCATATTGAACCATCGGATTTGGCGCTATTATCTGGACATGATCATCGGACAACTGGACCTAGTCTTACGTATTGGGTCTCTGAGCATTCTGTTTCTGCTTGCATGGCTTTTGTTCGGCCAGAAACGCCGGGTTGGGTTGCCGGCTCTGCTGTTTGCGCCTTTGGCTGTGTGCCTGGCTGGCTTCCTCCTTGGCAACACGCCGCTCGTATCGTTCCAGCCTGCAGGGCTGGTGGGAAATCTTGCGAGCGCAGCAAGCGGGTTCACAGTCATTTTTCTGTGGTGGTTTGCCCTGTCTTGCTTTGACAGCCGGTTCCGGTTGCAGGGCGGCGTGTTGAGGGTCGGGCTTGCTTGGGCGGGTATTGCGGCAGCGGGCCGGGGGCTGCTGGGAAACAGGCTCGCCGATGTCGGGTTATCGCATGCGCTTGTGATGATGGGCTTCGGGATCGTCGCCCATCTTGTCTGGCGCCTTCTGGATGAGCGGCAGGGCGACCTGATCGAGCAGCGCTACAACGCGCGCGTTCTGGTGGCGGTGCTGCTGGGCGGGATGCTGTTCATCGATCTTGCTGCGGATGTGCTATTCGGTTTTGATTGGCGGCCGCTTGCTTTCTCCATGGCCCAGAACGCGATGATCCTCGGGTTCGGCGTATGGCTGGCAGGTCGGGTTCTCACAGTTCGGGGCGATGCCTTATTCTTTGGCGTGGTTGAAGCCCGTGCAGTTGCTCCCGAGCCCATTCCTGACGGGACCTCTGACCGAACTGACCCGCTGCACGCCCGGCTGTGCACCCTGATCGAGAACGATAGGGTGCATCTCGATTCCGAGCTTACATTTCCGAAGTTTGTCGAGCTTATGGCGGCGCCGGAGCGCGCCGTCAGGACGCTGATAAACCAGCAGTTGGGCCACGATCACTTCCGCGCCTTCCTGAATACCCATCGGCTCGTGGAGGCGCGCCGTTTGCTCCAGGAACGGGATCGCAACGAAAAACTGATCACGATCGCGTTGGACAGCGGCTTTGCCTCTCTGGCCAGCTTCAACCGCGCCTTCCGAGCCATTGTAGGTTGCACGCCGAGCGAATATCGGGCTGCCGCCCTTCACAACGCCGGAACTGCTCTCAGTAGCCCCGAGGCCGGATTCTGAGGAAAGAAATTCCGTCTTCTGAGGAGCGTGACCGGCGGTCATGCGCTAGCCACCGTGCTCACCGAAACGGAAGGGCGGCTGCGTGAACGGACTGATCGGACTAGCGGGGACCTTGGCTATTCTGCTTTGTCTGGGAGCAGTTTTGGGCCTCGCCGACCGGCGCAATTTCTCGGTGCGTTGGCTCGCCATTGCTGCCTTGCTGGTGGCCATCAACGATGTCCTTTTGACGCGCTGCTATGGCTTGCTGCCAGATCTGATGGGAGGGGCGTGGAACTGGCAAGGCAAGCTTATGGCTCTGGCAGTCACCATCGCTATTGCGGCCCGCCCGGCCTTTGGGTTCCGCCAGGTCGGATTAACCTTGTCGCACGAACCGGGCAGTCTGAAGGCTGCGGTCCCCGTTGCTGTTGCCTATTGCGCCTTCTTCGTTGTCATCGCCATGGTCTTCCCTGCCGACCAACCCGGCGTAGAAGACGTCGCATTCCAAATGACAATGCCTGGCCTTGAGGAAGAGCTGTTCTATCGCGGCGTCCTGCTTTTCGCGCTCAATAAGGCTTTCCGCGGGCGCAAGCGGCTGTTTGGCGTTGATTGGGGCTGGGGGGCCGTGTTGTCGTCATTCCTGTTCGGCATGACGCACGCGTTCGGTTATGCCGATGGTGGCTTCTCGTTCGATCCCATTACGATGGCGCTGACCGGTATTCCCTCATTCATCGCGGTGTGGCTGCGTCTGCGGACTGGAAGCTTGGTGATCCCCATTCTGCTTCACAATTTCGGCAACTCTTTTTCATTTCTTGTATGAACCACCACACGCCTTTCGATCTCGAAGTAGTAGGCGTTGCGCTAGCGCTTTCCATGATTCCGAGTGTCGAGGCGATCTTGCGCTACGAATCGAATGATCCAATGGCTAAGACAGCAGATCAGCTCGGGGAGCCATGCAAACGATAGACGGGGCGTTTGGCACTTGACGCAACGATGACGTCGATCGGCATCATCGGCGCGGGCGAGGTTGGCACCCACGTCGCTCGTGCCGAAGTTAAGAGCGCCAACTCGCGGGGACACCTCACTGACGTTTCACCCCCTCAGGATTCGAACTATGTCGCAGCCTATCATCGCCGCGTTTACGACTATGAGATCGCTGCTTTGTGATCGATCGCAGTGAATGCGACCTAAGCGGATTTCACGGCGGCTAACGGCGGTGAATGGCGCGCCGGGAAAGATTCGAACTATTCGCTGGTCGTGAGGCTACCTAAATGAGCTTCGTCCGCTTTCGGGTGGCGCCGATCTACGGCTGAGCGTCCGACCTTGGGGCGCTAAGCGGCCACCCGATGTCAGCGTGATCGATCACGTCTCTGACCCGATGTGGGGAAAAGTGTGGGGTAGACGAAGTCTGGGTTCAGAAAAACGTCATTACTATAGAATCTTAGAGCTCAATAAGGGGTGCCTCCGTCTCCGCCACATGGCTATCCGTTCCGCCTCGTCGCGGTACGTCGAGAGGGTCCGCCGGGCCGGATCTGGAATCCGCGTGCATGGGCGTCCGCGCCGACGGGATGTTGCCCCTCCGGCGCTAGTCGTTCCGATTATTGCGTGGTGACGGCACCAGTCGGACACTTCGCTCCCACCATAACGGGAGTTCGCGTGATGACCGGGCAGCTCGCAGGCGTAACCGCCAACATATTTTCCGCGCCCCCATCGGATGACGCGCGTTTGTCGGCGCAAGCGGTCAATTCCCTGCCGCGCGATGCGTTGGGCATCGACGTCGGCACGCTGGGTGCCGAGATCGCGCTGCGGTTCGGCGGTGATCCCCAGCGCATCCGGGCGGAGGCGAACGCGCTTCAGGCGGTACTGACGCCCGTCGAGCAGGGTGAACTGGCCCGCGCGCTGGCGGGCCGGGACCAGGTTTCGACCATCCTCGTCGCCGCGCGCACCGATTCACCAAACCGGCATGCACCCGAAACGCGGCTCGGCAACCCGATCTGGGGCACGCGCGTCGCCGGCATGGAAGCGCAATTGCAGCGCGAGTCCCAACTTCAGCGCGGCGTGAACGCCGATTACTCGCGGGACCTCGCAACCTCTGCGGGTGATGTCGACGAGCTTGTCAGCGGCTTTGGCCGGAGCGACTATCGCCAGGCCGTCCCGCGTGAGCGCGTGTCGACCGAAAGCGGCAATCCGCTGGCCGTCGACGCGATTTCCCAGCGC
>DAIMKE010000018.1:0-16298 GCA_036721875.1 Bradyrhizobium sp.
CGGCTCGCGATCGTCGATGTCAGGATCGGCTGCAGACCCGGTATCAGTGCCGAAAGTCCCGCCGGAATCGAATGCGCGATCGCAATCGCCGTGCCACCCAGATAGAAGCCGTGCACCAGAATGCCGGCGACGGCGCTATGCGCAATCCCGATGCGATCCGGCCAGCGCGGCCGCGCGATCAGGACGATGATCGCCATCAACCCCACCACGCAGGCCATGCGGATGGCGAGATAGGTCAGCGGCTCGGCGCTGTTCAGCACATATTTGGTGCCGATGAATCCGGTGCTCCAGAGCACGACGAAAATCGCCGGCGCCGCGCGCGCGGCAATTTTTTCGAAGTCGCTGGTCATTTGCCGCCCCTGTTGCCCGATCGTGTGCTATGCGGCAAGCATTGATCGCGCGGGGTAACCTGCGCGATTTCACATATCGAAGACCTGACACACCCAAGACCTGACACACCGAAGATTCGTAACGAGGAATTGCCATGGATGTTCGCGCCGCCGTCGCCGTTGCTGCTGGAAAGCCGCTGGAAGTAACCACCGTCCAGCTCGACGGGCCGCGCGAAGGCGAAGTGCTGGTCGAGATCAAGGCCACCGGCATCTGTCACACCGATGAATTCACATTGTCCGGCGCCGATCCGGAAGGACTGTTTCCGGCGATCCTCGGCCATGAAGGCGCGGGCGTGGTGGTCGACATCGGCAAGGGCGTCACCAGCGTCAAAAAGGGCGACCACGTCATTCCGCTGTATACGCCGGAATGCCGGCAGTGTCCGTCCTGCCTGTCGCGCAAGACCAATCTCTGCACCGCGATCCGCGCGACCCAGGGCCAGGGCCTGATGCCTGACGGCACTTCCCGCTTCTCTATCGGCGGCAAGCCAATCCATCACTACATGGGCACGTCGACATTTGCGAACTACACCGTACTCCCGGAAATCGCGGTCGCAAAGATCCGCGAGGACGCGCCGTTCGACAAGGTCTGCTACATCGGCTGCGGCGTCACCACCGGCATCGGCGCCGTCATCAATACCGCCAAGGTGGAGGAAGGCGCCAAGGCGATCGTGTTCGGCCTCGGCGGCATCGGACTCAACGTGCTGCAGGGCTTGCGGCTCGCCGGCGCCGACATGATCATCGGCGTCGACATCAACAATGACCGCAAGGCATGGGGCGAGCGCTTCGGCATGACGCATTTCGTCAATCCGAAGGAGTTCGGCAAGGACCTCGTCCCTCACCTCGTCGACATGACGAAATCGGGCGCGGACCAGATCGGCGGCGCCGACTACACGTTCGACTGCACCGGCAACGTCACCGTGATGCGGCAGGCGCTGGAATCCTGCCATCGCGGCTGGGGCCAGTCGATCGTGATCGGCGTGGCGCCGGCAGGCGCGGAGATCTCGACGCGTCCGTTCCAGTTGGTGACCGGCCGGGTCTGGAAAGGCACTGCTTTTGGCGGCGCGCGAGGACGCACCGACGTGCCGAAAATCGTCGACTGGTACATGCAGGGCAAGATCCAGATCGACCCGATGATCACGCACGTGATGCCGCTGGCCGAGATCAACAATGCGTTCGAGCTGATGAAGCGCGGTGAATCCATCCGCGGCGTGGTGACCTTCTAGGGGTGGAAGATTCCGCGGTCAGCGCGGGATCACCACTCTTCCGGACAGGGATCGACGATCTTCCAGAGCTCGCCGCCGTTCTTGATCTTCTTCATCTCGTTGGTGAGCCCGCCATTGCGGCGGATCCAGTCCTTCACCGTATTCGGGTAGTAGGACATCAGGTCCGACGTCCCTTCCGCGCTGGTGACCTTGATGCCGAACGTGTAGGCCTTGTCGTAATAGGCCAGATGGAAGCCGACGCTCGCCTTTGGCGTCACGCAGATCTTGTTCATCGGCACGATGCCGAACACCAGCGTGCAGGCCGAATTGCAAATGCCGTCGATGATGACGCGCTCCTTGCGATCGCGGATGCGCTTGTACTTGGCCTTGTACTCCTCGACCAAGCCGCCGTGGTCACGCGTGATATGCAGGTCGGCACGTGCCGGCATCGCGACCAGCACCGAAACCGAGAGAGACAGGGCAAGGGACGCGATGCGCATGGGCAATGGCGAACGGGTGACCTTTGTCAGGTGAGGCTAAAAGGGGCCGTAAGCACAGGACAAGACAGCAGAATTCTGGCCAGACTGTGTTGGGAATTGGTTAAGCATCGCTTGGACCCAAAGTCCGTTGGCGCAAAAAAATGCGCGCCGGCTCAGCAGTTTTCCGCAGCTTTTCCAGCCGATTCACGTAGAATAGGAACCCAGACCGGCCAAATTTGGCTAGTTTCAGTGCGATTTCCGGAGAATCGAGATGAAAGCAGCCAAGTTCTGGATGGGCGCGGCCCTCCTGTCCGCCGTGGCCCTGGCCCCCAGCCTGGCGGATGCCCGCCATAACCGGCACCATCGCCACTACCACCATTCCTATGGACTGCCCTACCAGATCAGCTACCTGCACAATTACGGCCCCGGCCTGCGGCCCGGTACCTTCGCCTTCTACGACGGCCCCTCCACCATCCTCTGCCGCCAGAGCGCAGCCGCCTATATCGGCCAGGACCGCCGGCGGTATCCCTGTTACTGAGGCCCATGCTGGCCCTATCAGGCCAAGTCTGATAAGCGACCCCACGCACGCGCTCGTAGCTCAGCTGGATAGAGCATCGGATTTCGATTCCGAGGGTCGGGAGTTCGAATCTCTCCGAGCGCGCCACTGGAACCCGCAATGTCCGGCCATCGAAAGCCTTCCCTTGCGGCATCATTTCCGCAGAGCCGCCTTCACGCCGCCGCGGTATCGATCGAGCGGCGGATCCCCCGCCGCACCTCTGCATTGGACAGGAACAGGTCGTGGTTGATGATGCCCCAGCCGGCGTCGGATGCATCGATCACACGCACGCCGAGTTGTTCGATGGCAGCCTTCTCGGCAGCGCCCACCCGTGTCATCCCGCCGGCGATCCGTCCCGATAGCGCCAGCGCGCGATCGTTGGTCGCGGTGATCACGGTGATCTTGCGGGCGAGCGGACCGATGCGGCTGATGGCCGAGGAGAACACATCCATGTCGATGTCGGGCGCGGCGAACACCACAGAGCCGATCCTGTTCACCACGCTGTCGCCATGTCGCGCATAGAGCTGGCGCAGGCTTTCCAGCGTCAGCATGGTTCCCATGCTGTGCGCCACGATGTGGGTCCGGCCGGCGCCCGGCGCACCGACGATGGAATTGAGCACGCGTTCGAAACCGTCGCGCGACCACATCGCGCTTTCGCGGTCATAGGCGTAGTCGAGAAATCCGGCCTTGGAGGGCCACGAGAACACCATCGTCCGGCCGCGAAACTTGATGCCGTCGGAGAGGTTCGCGGCGTCGAGCGCTGCAGTCTCGAACGTCTGCTTGAAACCGTGCACGTAGATCAGGACATCTCCTCCACCTTGCGCCTGTGCGAGAAGGTCGCCGACATCTCCTGAAACGGGCTCGACCCCTTCGAGGCGCCAGTCGCCAAGTCCGACTGCGGAGAGCGAGAGGCGGCTGTCGTCCGGCGGCACGAGTTTCGCCGTTGCAACGGTGATTGCAGAAGCCCGCTCCGGTCCGAACCAGGGTTTTGCGCGCCCGCCGTTGACGCGTTTGCGCGTGGTGGTGATCAGCAAGGTGGAGTTGCCCGCAAACGACGAAGCGTCGTAGCTCGCGCCTGTCGCGCCCAAACCGGCGCATCCGCCAAGCGCGATCACGCTGCCTGCGGATGCAAGCCCGCGCAGGAGCGCACGGCGCGACACGTTGGTTTCCTGCTGCAGCAAATGTCGAACGATCACACGGAACCTTTGGGCACACTGGAGCCCCGCACCCGATCAGTCCCTTGGAAGAAAATGGCGGCGAAAAAAAGGGGAGCTTGCAGCGCACGACGATGCCACGTTTCTCAAGAGCTCCGCGCCATGCGCTGGCGCAGGTTCCCCTCACTGGTTCCCCTCACCGCCGTGAACGGAGTAGTGCGAATACCCATCCGAACGCGGAGTTCCCGCAGCCACCTTGACGGTAGCATGCGAGAGCGTGCCTCGCAGGCAAATGCCGGACAAGGATCAGTGCCTCGGAAAACAAGCGACTTGCCGATCAGGAGCAAATCCAGATGATCGTAATCGCGATCGGGACACCCAAGCCAAACGCGCTGAGAATCGCCATAACGAACTCAGAAAGCAAATTTGCCTGGGGCCGCACATCAGGTAGCGACATGACGTTACTCCTTGGAGCCCCACGAGCGTCTGCTCGTCCCCAGGATGAACGATCGATTTCGTGTTCGGACCAAGATCCGGAAGTCTTTTCAATGTCGAGATGCTGAGCGCTTATGGTTAACAACTGGTTAATGGAAGGAGACATGAAAAAGCCCCGCGTCCTCTAAATGGGCGCCTAGTCGAGGGTTGCGCGTGCGCGCCAGCGCGACTCGAAATCGTCGGAGTCTTTCGGCATCGATGCCTGGGCATCCAGGAGATCAACCGACTTCACGGTGAGGATCTTGATGGGAGCTTCGCCGGAAGGTGGCGCCTCGCGGGCGGCGGCCCGCTGCACCGTCGCAGGCGCTTGCGCCGGCCAATGCAGCAATGATTTCGAGATCAGGCTCTTGCCTTCGTACCAGCACTTTCGGCCATCGATCAGCCGATAGGTCCAGGCCTTCTTGGCATTCGAAGGCGCGGCAAGGCACTGCTTCGCCTCCACCGTCGGCATGCCAACCGGCAGGAGAACTGCAATGCAAGCGGCGCAAGCCGCGATTTGAATCTGCTTTGCCATAGGAGCAACTGTGACCTTGCACCAATACTCGGCGTTACTGTTACAGGCACAGCCTCTCTGCGGAATTTGGTCATAACGGGCCCGAATCTGGGCCAGATTCGTTCAGTCCTCCGGCAGGGAACCCGGCCCGAGCCTGAAAGTTAACCCGCAGAAGCCGGTTCGGTCGCGGCCCCGTGATCCCCCACGGGCGGCAAACGGGGGGCGACGAAACCATTTCGGCGGCGCGCGAAGTGCTCCGGAAACACAACCGCCCTACCATCACGTCCACGTAAAGCACGGGGTTAGATCATGTTAGTATCGGTCCTGAACCTCATTTACCGCGCGTTTCTCAAGCGTGCCCTTCCCGGCATTTCAACCTCGGGAGGAAGGCTATGATCGAGGTCGTAACAGCGCTTCTTGCCTTCATCAGCATCGGCATTTTCCTGGCCCATGCATTCGATGCCTATCGCCTGCGCTAGCTAGTTGGAGCGCGGCATAGCTTCGTTTAACTTCCCCATCGCTCCCTGAGGGCGCGCGAGCGGTTATGGGTTGCACGTAGTCGAGGTTGAACGCAGTCGAGCGATTGCGCCACGCAGTCGAAAAGCAGCGCTCAACTGCTCGGGCAACCGCGCGCCATCTGCCGGCACTTTTCGCGCTCGCGACGATCACACCTCAATCGGCGAACTTTTCAAACATATGTGGCGGCTGGCTTGCCCCTTGGCATGAAGGCGGCCGCGCGTCAGCAACAGCAGATGACGTCGACCAGGGCGCCCGCGCACGCAATTGAACAGCCATTATCAACAGGTTAGACAGACACTCTGGGATGGTGCTAGAGAACGCTGGCGCGCTGCTGGATTTCGATTCCGGGGGTCGGAGTTCGAATCTCTCCGGGGCGGCCCCCTTCGGCGAAATGACCGGACCAGGCGAACCTACCCATTCGAGAGCAAACCAACATGAAAAAGATCATACTCGCGCTGGCGTTCCTCTATCCGGCCGCGGCGTTTGCTCAGGCAACGAGCACGCCCGCCGGCCCGCCCACGTTTGGTGGCAAGCCGCTGGTCGTGGTCGGATCGAAGAAGGAAGCGGCCAAGCCGTTGTCGCCCGCCCAGAAGCTGCAGGCCTGCCAGGACATCGACGACGCAACCAAGGAGCGCCTGAATTGCTACGATGCGATCTACGCGCCGCAGCCAAAGCCGAAGCCAGCGGCCGCCAAAAGCGTCACCGAGTGCCGCTTCCGAAAAGAGGAAGATGAGCGACTGACCTGCTACAACGGTTTTGCGGATAAAATTCCAAAGCTGCCAAGGTAAGCCAGGCAGCGCACCTTACCAGCTGTTGTTCCAGCCTGGAGACCCGAAGAAGCCGAACGGCGACTGCTGCGCGACGCGCACCGGCGGACTGGTGCGAACCTTGGCAACCTTGCGCTTGCGCTGCGGCTCGAGCTTCTTGGATTCGGCGGGAACGAACTGGGCAAAGGTATCGCGTACGCGGGCCTGGGCCGAGGCATCGGCAGCGGGCGGGGCCGGCGCTGCGGCGACTTGAATATTCGTGGTCGAGGGGACGATAGTGGGAAGGCTGGTGTCGTAGACCACCCGCTCCGGCAATTTCTGGTCGGAGCGAATTCGGACGACGGTCTTGTCGACCGTCGGTGCGGAACTCTCGGCCACGGCGACCGGCTGAGGGGCGAACGCACTGATCGCCAGCAATAGCGCGAGCAGCGCGCCACCGACGAACACGAAATATCGAACCACGGGCATTTGGTATGTCGCTCCCCCGCACCATACGCGCGGTCAACTCGCCTAACGGGCGATATAGCAATTAGTTCCTGACCTGCTGGTCAGGTTCAAAGGCGCCGGTCACGTTTTCGGGTACGGAATGCCGGTTCCGGTGCACAAGGTTAAGCGCGACCGGGGCCGACCGGCGTGCATTTCGCCGTGTCCGCGTTAACGCTGACTGCCTCTCCGACATTGCGGCAGTCAATACCTCGGGGATGGAATTGGGGATGTCAGACCGCTAGATTGGCGGCGCCGCGTCCGCGCCTGCAATACAGCCGCAGCAACCAATGGGGAATCGAGATGCCGACCATCAATGTCACCTGGGACCACATCCATTTGCGCAGTCCCGATCCGGAGGCGACCGCGGCATGGCTTGAAGACATCCTGGGCGGCGAGGTCGTTCGCGGCCCCGGACGGATCGACGTCAAGCTCGGGGGCGCCAACGTATTCATCGCGCCCGTGGCCACAGGCGACGGCGTCAACGCGCCGCCGGTGACGCCTTACCAGGGGCTCGATCACTTCGGACTTGCGGTCAAGGACATCGACACGGTTGCTGCCGAGATCAAGGCCAAGGGTGTCGAATTCACCAAGCCCCCGACCACCATCCGGCCCGGCGTGCGCATCTGTTTCATCCGCGGTCCGCAAGGCATCTCGATCGAGCTCCTGGAGCGGGACAAGAAATATACCTGACGCCTTTCCGCACCCGATCACTTCGAGTCCGTCATCACCCGCTGCCGGGTCGGCGCACTGCCCCGCCCCGCGAGAACCGGCGCGGCATGCTACGTCATGCTGCCGGGCATGAAGCAGCGGATGCTCATTCCCAGATAGCCCTTGATCGGCCAGACCATGGTTCGCCCGACCCGGTTCGGCTCGGTGACGACGGCATCCTCCGGTACCTCATGCCACTCGCCTTCAATGCGAACGCGGTAGCGCCCGTCCTTCGACTCCCAGTCCACGTCGCTGACGGCGCTGCCATCTGCTCCGGCACCCGCCGGCCGGTGCCAACACGAACTACGCATTTCGCGGGCCAGTTCGATCAGGCCTCGACCGAAGCCGGAGTCGCATGCTCGCAATTTGCCTCCTGTACGGGAATTTATGGCAACCTGACGCGTTGACGCTGTGGGCCGGCCTTTGGCATAATTTCTGACCGGCTTCCTCGGGCAGTCGCCGGGATTGGATCATCATGAAAAACGGGCTGTATTCGATCCACGTCACCCTGCTGGATGGACGCGTCGGCAAGGGCAGCGGCGTGATTCTGTTCCGCGATGGCCAGATCCTGGGCGGCGACGCCTACCTGTTCTACACCGGCAGCTACACCGTGAAGGGCGACACCTTCAAGGGCGAGGTGCTGGTGCAGCGTCACACCACCCCCCGCGAAGACGCCAATCCGCTGTTCGGCGGTCCCAATCCCGTCGGCATCGGCGTGTCCGGCACCTTCACCGATACGCGCGGCAACATGAACGGAACGGCGCTTGTCGGCAAAGCCAGCCAGATCTTCGGCGCGACGCTGCACAAGCTGGCTGATATCAACTAGAGATTCTTGTTTTGACGCGTTTTCTTCACGCGAACCGGCATCCACTTCGTTTGAAAACGCTCTAGCCAGCCGCCGTTTCGAACGCTCCCTATTCCGCCGCCTGCTCGAGCGGTGCCGTGCGCGGCAGGATCATCTGGATGCGTGTGCCGCCACCCGGCTCCGAATCGAGATCGAGCCGTCCGCCGAGGCGGTTGGTGACGATGCTGTAGACGATATGCAGGCCAAGTCCGGTGCCGCCCTGGTCGCGGCGCGTGGTGAAAAACGGATCGAACGCGCGGCGGCGAACGTCGAGGCTCATGCCGCATCCGTTGTCGGAAAAAATCACCTCGACATTGTTTTTGCCGGACTCGCGAACCTGGATGTCGACCGTACCTGGCTTGCCGTCCGGAAATGCGTGCGCCACCGAGTTGAGGAACAGGTTGGTGAGCACCTGGCCGTAAGGGCCGGGATAGCTGTTCATCATCAGATTGGGCTGGCACTCGACGTTGAGCGTCAAATTGTGCTTGCGCAGGCCCGGCCGCAGGCTCATCACCACCTGCTCGGTGAGATCGCCGAGGTCGAAGCTGCGCTGGTCCGAATAGTTGCGGTCGGCCGCGACCTGCTTGAACGACTGGATCAGTTCGGCGGCGCGGTTCAGGTTGGCGACGAGTTGCGACGACGCATCGCGGCTGGTGTCGAGAAAATCATTCAGGGTGGAGCGCCGCAATTCGCCGCGCGCGACCTCGGCCCTGAAGTTCGCCGTCTTCCGCTCCAGCGAAGAGGCGACTGTCAGGCTGATGCCGACTGGATTGTTGACCTCGTGTGCGACGCCCGCGACCAGCCGCCCGAGCGCTGCGAGCTTCTCGGCTTCGATCAGCGAATTCTGGGTTTCCCGCAGGTTTCGCAGTGCGGCTTCCGCCGCATCCTTCGCCTTGCGCATCTCGGATTCGACGCGCTTGCGCTCGCCGATGTCGAGCGCGACGGTGACGATGTTTTCGATCTCGCCCGCCCCATCCAGGATCGGCAGCTTGTTCACCAGCCATTGCCGCATCTGGCCGGTGGAATCCTTGTATTCCTCTTCGTAGAATCCGAGTTCCTTGCCGACCGCGAGTATCCGCTTGTCGGGCTCATCGGTCTTCGCCGCGCCATAGCGCGACATCAGTTCGGCAGTGGTACGGCCGATCGCGTCGCCCGGCTCGACCCCGAAAATGCCGGACATGTAGCGGTTCATCAGGACGTAGCGGAGCCGCCTGTCCTTGACGTTGATGACGGCGGGCACGGTGTCGATGACCATCTGCAGCAGACGGCGGCCTTCGGCGATCGCGTCTTCAGCCCGCTTCTGGTCGGTGATGTCCCGCACCGTCCCCTCGTAGCGGACGATCTCGCCGGCCTCGTTGCGTACGGCGCTGGCGCTGTCGGAAAGCCAGAGCACCGTGTCGGTGCGCGTGCGAACCTGGTATTCGAACTCGCGGACCATGCCGTCGCGTTGCATCAGCCGCTCGTATTCGGCCCGCGCCGCGGCGTGGACGTAGATCGTATCGGCGATGTCGCCGATGCCGTTGATCAGATCCTGCGGCGTGGCGTAGCCCATCATCCGCGCCAGCGCCGGGTTGGCATTGAGTAGCGCGCCACCGGGCGTGGTGACGTAGATTCCGTCGACCGAGGCTTCGAACAGCTTGCGATAACTTTCCTCGGCGAGACGCTGCTCGGCGAGCGCGCGCACCGCCGCCTCGCGCGCCGTGTCGGCGTCCACCAGCGTCTGCCGGAATACTTCCGCAGCACGGGCGATGTCGCCGATCTCGTTGTCGACGTCGGTCGCCGGGATCGATGCATTTTTCTCGCCGCCGGCCACGGCACGGATCGAGGTTGCAATCGAGGCGAGCGGGCGCACGGTGCGGCGGACCACCAGCAGCGAGGCGAATATCCCGATCAGCACGCCGGCGGTGCCGAGCACGATGCTCTGCCATTTCGCCTCCGTCAGCGTCCTTGCGAACTCGCGCGCGAGAACGCGGCCCCGCCGATCGCTGACTTCGCGCAACAGCTCCGTGACGCGCTGGATCAGGCGTCCCTCCGTACCCAGCACCTCCTTGTCGATGTCGGATATCTGCCGCTCGCGGAGCGATATGTCGATAATCCCTTCCGCATAGGCATCGACCGCTGCCCGGAGTTCCGGCTCCGCAATCGTCATCGCACGCATGCTTCGCGCGGCCTGTTCGGCAGCCGATGGATTGCGCGCCAGCAGCGCCGAGGCGATCTTGCTCTGGGTCTGGAACAATGTCGACGCAGTATGCGGATCGGCCGTCTGGGCGATGGCGGCGTCGAACTGCTCGCGCAGCGGTGGCAGCGCGATGATCATTTCGGCGCGGCGGTTGATCAGCGCGGAAATCCGCTCGATCCCGGTGCGGTAGGTCGTCAGGCGCTCGCTGACGCCGTCGATCATGTCCTGCTGCTCGGGGGCAAGCTCGAGCCGGGTTTTCTTCAGCACCTCGCTGAGGGCTGTGGCGGCCTCCCCGACCTGGACCGATTGGGTACCCGGATCGGTCACGAAATCCCGCGCCGCCAGCCGCAATTCGTTCATGCGGCGGTCGATGTCCTCGGCGAGGTCCCCGACACTCTGCAGCCGTTGCAGTTCCACGAAGGTCGAGTCGATATGCCGGATAGCAATGACGCTGGCGGTCGAGGTGATGATGATCACCGCGAGCACCAGCATGAAGCTGCCGAATGTCAGTTGGCCGATTGAAAGCGAAAACGACCTTGGCTTCGTCGAATTCGGCGGCGATTCAGAGGTCATGGTTATCGAGGCCGGGCTCCAGTCGGATCGCAATATACGATGTATTCCGGTCCGTGGGGAACATGCTGAAGCCGCCGGCGAGCGGACAAAATTGACCCGCCGGCCATTGCAAATCCGGCATTTGCCCCGCCCGGCCCGTCCGCCAGCAGGCGGCGCTGCCGCTGCCGGAACCGGGCACAATCTGGCCCGCCTTCGTATTCCCCCGATGTCGAGCTTTGCTCCAAGCCGGTCGTGGCCGAGACCGCTCAGACCGCCCTCTCGATCGGCTTCCTCTTCGCTGGAATCGTCATCGCGGCGACGCCGATGACGACGCAGGCAAGGCCGATCCACGCGGTGGAGGACAGTTGCTCGCCGAGAACAAGCACGCTCGCCGCGACGCCGATCGGCACCCGCAAATAGGCCTGCGCGGTGGCGCCGATCGAGCCCAGCGTCTGGATCAGGCGGAAGTAGATCACGAAGGCAAATGCCGTTGAGAACACCGCGAGTGCGAGCAGCGCCAGCAGCGAATTCGTCGACGGCGCCAGCGTCCACGGCCGATCCACCACGAGGCTCAGCGGAATCAGGATCGCAGCACCACAGAGCAGCGATCCCGCCGCCGGCGCCATCGGATCGAGATCCTTGAAGGCGCGGCCGAAAATCGCTGCACCGGCGTAACAGACCGCGGCCAGCAACAGGGCGATCTGCGCCGCCAATTGCTCGCCCAGTCCCGCCATCGCCTGCACGCCGACGATCAGGCAGATGCCCACCATGCCTGCGATAACGCCGATCAATTTGCGCGACGTCACGGCCTCGTGGCGGGTGATCGCGAACGTCAGGATGAACGTGAATATCGGCGCCGTCGAATTGAGGATGGTCGCCACGCTGGCATCGACGGCCCGCGTGCCCCAGGCCACCATGGTCCAGGGGATGACGCTGTTGAGGCAGGCCTGTAACAGGAATCGACGCCAGTTCTCGGCGTCGACAGGCATCTTGATCCCGCGCCAGCGCATGATCGCAACCAGCAGCAGGCCTGCGATCAGCGTGCGGCCGGCAATCAGCGTCACCGGCGGGATCGTCGCGACGGCGATCTTCAGAAATGTGTAGGACGCGCCCCACAGCGTCGCGAGCACCAGCAGCAGTGTCAGCTCGCTTGCGATCCTGGGATGTTGCCGTTCGCCCTCGCCCATGTCCGTAACCCCGTCCCGATCGATATCAGGACCGGACATTACCGCCTGTCGGCGCCACGATACTTCGCTGGACGCCGAAGTATTCCTGCAACCTTCAGCCGGTCGAGCCGACTTCGAACACGTCGCCGTCGTAGCCCGCCTCGAGCGGAATGCGGAGCTGGCGGCCGGTACTGGTCTTGGTCATGACCGGCGTCACCGTGACGATGGATTTGCCGCGGCTGTCGTCCATCGCGGCCTGGACGCTCGTCTGCTTGCCGAGCTTGATCAGGTTGCGCGTGGTCGGGAACGGCAGCTTGAAGCGCCCGCTCTCGCCGCCTTCGAGCGCCTCGCGTGGCGAGACCCAGATCGAGTCGGTGGATTCCTTGCCGTCATGGGCGCCGAGTTGTTCCGGCGGCGCGCCGGCGAGGAAGAACCAGGTATCGAACCGCTTGGGCATGCCCTCCGGCGTGATCCAGTGCGCATAGGGCATCAGTTCGTCCAGCGCCAGCACCATGCCGTTGTCGGCAAGCACCTTGAGGAAGCTGATCTTGCCGTCGCAGAGGTCGGCGCGATGCGCCGCCTCGATCTCGCTGGCACGCCTGGCCTCGACCAGCGCCTGCGAACCGCTCGGCCGCGCCAGCAGGATGCCGCTTTCCTCAAAAGTCTCGCGGATCGCGGCGATGCGGAAGCTCAGCGTGACCTCGTCGAGCCCCTCGCCGCCCGAAAACAGCGCAGGGGTCGCGATGATCTCCTTGTCTCCCTTGTCGACGCTGCCGCCGGGGAACACCAGCGCGCCGGAATTGAAGTCGATCTCGTAATGGCGAACCATCATGAAGACTTCTACTTCCTTGCGCTCCGCGCTGTCGCGGAGCAGCAGGATGGTGGATGCGGGACGCGGGGCGACGGCTTCGGCCATTGGATTACTCCGCAGCACTCGATTGCGGTTGCAGGTTGGCGCGGCGGTCGACACGCGCCACCCGCGACAGCAGATACTCAACCTCCGCCTTCGCAGTAGCCGTTATGGTCGCGCCGGGCTTGCGCTGCGCGCTGGACGAGATGATGCCGCGCTTCTGCAGCACGTATTTGCGCACCGACAGGCCCGCGCCGGGCTGCTGCTCGTAGCGGATCAGCGGCAGATGCGCGTCGAACAGATCGTGCGCGGCGTCGCGCTTGCCGGCCTTCGACAGCTTGACGACGTCGATCAAAAGCTCCGGGAACGCATAGCCGGTCATGGCGCCATCGGCGCCGCGCTCCATCTCGAAATCGAGGAACAGCCCGCCATTGCCGACCAGGATCGACATCGGCTTCAACGAGCCATCCTTCTGGTAGCCGCGCAACGTGGTGATCTTCTCCAGGCCCGGCCAGTCCTCATGTTTGAGCATGACGCAGGACGGTGAATCCATCACGATCTTGCGGATCACGGCCGGCGTGAAGATGACGTTGAGCGTCAGCGGATAATCCTGCAGCACCCACGGAATGTCGTCGCCGATCGCTTCCTGCGCCTGCTTGAAGTAACCTGTGATCTGGTCGTCGGTGCGCAGGTTCGGCGGCGGTGCGATCATCACGCCGGCGGCGCCGGCATCCATCGACGCCTTCGCGAGCGAACGCATGGAGGCAAATCCGGGCGCCGAGACGCCGACGATGATCTGCATGTTCCTGGCGCGCTTGACGAAACGGATCGCGACCTGCTCGGCCTCTGCCGCATCAAGCTTCGGCGCTTCGCCGAGAATGCCGAGCACGGTGACACCGTCGCAGCCGACTTCGGCGTAGAAGTCGGTCAGCCGGTCGATCGATTTCTCGTCGATGCGGCCGTCGTCGTGAAACGGCGTCGGGGCGATTGCGAAGGTGCCTGCGGCCTGGGCGGTGAGTTTTGCCATTTGGGTGTCTATCCTCTTGCGTCATTCCGGGATGGTCCGACGGACCAGACCGCAGATGCGCAATTGCGCATCGGGGAATCTCGAGGTTCCGGGGTTCGCGCTTCGCGCGCCCCGGAACGACATAAACCTAAAACCGCCGCGCGCCCATCTTGATCTGCTCTTCCGAGAAGAAGATATCCTTGGCGTGCTCGACGATATCCTGCGCCTTCCACCCCTCATGCGGCGGCTTCCAGCCTTCCATTTCCATCATCCGCATCTCGCGCACGCCGCGGGGGCCGGAGACGCCGAGCACCTTGCCAGTCTGGTCGCCCGAGAGGTCGCTGACCATGTATAGCACGGCCGGCGCGATGCCATCGGGCCCGAGCGCCGCCTTCGGGTTCTCGATATAGCGCGGCAGGTCGGCGGTCATGCGGGTCAGCGCGCCCGGCGCCAGCGTCCATATCCGGATGTTGTACTTGCGACCCTCGATCGCCAGCACGTTCGACAGTCCCCAGATACCGCCCTTGGCGGCGCCGTAGTTGGTCTGGCCGAAATTGCCGATCAGGCCCGAGGTCGAGGACGTGTTGACGATGACGCCGCCGCCGTTCTCGCGCATCCATTTGAACACCGGCTGGGTGCAGCAGAAGGTGCCTTTGAGGTGCACCTTGATGACCCGGTCCCAGTTGGCCTCCTTGGCCTTGGCAAAGGTCTCGTCGAGCAGGATGCCGGCGTTGTTCACCAGGATATCCGCACGGCCGAAGTTCTTGATGGCGTCGTCGAACACGGATTGTCCGCCGGCCATGGTCGAGATGTCCGCGCCGTTGGCAACCGCGCGGCCACCCTCGGCCTTGATCGCATCGACCACCTGCTGCGCCATCGACTTGTCCGAGCCGGAACCGTCACGCGGTCCGCCGAGGTCGTTGACCACGACCGCCGCGCCCTCGCGCGCGAACAGTTTGGCGTAGGCTTCACCGAGACCGCCGCCCGCGCCGGTGATGATCGCAACCTTGCCGTCGAGTAGTCCCATGGTGTTTTCTCCCTCTCGGCTTCGTGTCCCGGACGCGATGCAGCGTGAAACGCTGCTTCGCAGAACCGGGATCTATTTCTGGCATGGGCCCCGGCTCTGCAGCGCACCGCTCACGCGCTGCGCTGCGCTGCGTCCGGGGCACGAGACCTAACCCAGCACCGTCTTGCCGCTCTTGATCACGGTGACGTTGCGCGACTTCACCTTGGCCTCGAAAGAGACGACGTTGCCGTCCTTCCACAATTCCATCGTCACGGTCTCGCCGGGAAACACCGGCGAGGAGAACCGCGCGACGTGCTGCCTGAAGGCGGACGGGTCGTAGTCGGCGTAGGTCTGCAGCACGCTGCGGCAGGTGATGCCGTAGGTGCACATGCCGTGCAGGATCGGCCGCGGAAAGCCCGCCTTCTTGGCGAATTCGGGATCTGAGTGCAGCGGGTTGCGGTCGCCGCAGAGGCGATAGACCAGCGCCTGGTCCGGGCGCGTCGTGATGTCGACGATCTTGTCGGGCGCGCGGGCCGGCACCTTGTGCGGCTCGGGCTGGCCTTCGGACGGCCCGCCGAAGCCGCCATCGCCGCGCGCGAACCGCGAGGCGACGAGGGTCGCGAGCTTCTCGCCCTTCTCGTCCTTCAGCACGGTCTGGTGGCGGATCACCGCGCCCTTGTCCTTGCCCTTGTCGAAGACGTCGAGCACGGTGGAATCGGCGGTGATATTGGCCGCGCCGGGCAGCGGCTTGTGGAAGGGGATGTCGCGTTCGCCGTCCACCACCATCACGCGGTTGAGGTTCATCTCGCCGGGGCCCGAGCCCCAGGCAGCGACCGAGGCGAAGGTCGGCACGACTTTCAGCGGACGCGGCGTGAACGTGCCCTCGTTGACGTAGGCGAGTTCCTTCTCGTCCATCGGGTCCGCGCCCATGCCAATGCCATAGGCGTAGAGCATCACGTCGCGGTCGGTATAGGCGTATTTCTGGCCGAGATTTTTCAGGGCCATCAGTTGTTCGTAGTTGATCGGCATTGCGGTCGTCCTCTCCCGATTTTGTTTCCCGTCATGCCCGCGCAGGCGGGCATCCAGTAATCGCCGGTGTTTACTGGATCCCCGCCTTCGCGGGGATGACGACCCAATGTTTGGCGCGCAGCGTGCGCAACTTCGCTAAGCCACCGTGAAGAACGGCAGCGGGGCGCCGTCGGTGGGCTTCCACACCACCTTCACCTTCTGGCCGATCTTGAGCTTGTCCATGTCGCAATCGACGATGTTGGTCTGCAGCGACGGGCCTTCCTTCAAGGTGACGTAGGCGATCGCATAGGGACCGGTCGGCGATTTGCGCATCAGGCTGAAGGTGTAGATCGTGGCCTCGCCGGAGCTTTCCTCCCACTCCGTCTTGTCGGAGAAGCAGAACGGACAGATCGAGCGCGGAAAGTAATGCGGCTCGCCG
>DAIMKE010000018.1:16308-17157 GCA_036721875.1 Bradyrhizobium sp.
AAGCCGTACAGCGCTTGATCAGGAATTTGCCGGCCTTCGCCGCTTCCCAGAACTGCGCAGTCTCGGGATTGGTGACCGGCGTCGGATACTTCTTGGCTTCAGCCATCACACGCGCTCCAGAATGCAGGTTGAGGCGGCGTGGCGCACGCCGAGGAGTCCGCCGGTGCCGTGGGCAATGGCGAGATCGCAGTTCGGCACCTGTACCTTCGGGTGCGCTTCGCCGCGCAACTGCCGCACGGCTTCCAGGATTTTCGTCATGCCGCCACGGTTGACCGGGTGATTGCTGCAGAGACCGCCGCCATCGGTGTTGAACGGCAGCTTGCCGACGCCAGAAATCAGATTGCCGTCGGCGACGAACTTGCCGCCCTCACCTTTTTTGCAAAAGCCGAGGTCTTCGAGCTGCATCAACACGGTGATGGTGAAGCTGTCGTAGATCGAGGCGTACTTGATGTCCTTCGGCGTGACGCCCGCCTCTTCGAACGCGCGCGGGCCGGACCAGACGCCGGCGGAATACGTCAGATCGAGATCCTTGCCGCCGCGCGGGCCCTTCATCGCCTCGCCATGGCCGATTAGCCGCACCAACGGCTTCTTCAGGCTCCTGGCGATTTCCGGCGTGGTCACGATCATGGCGCCGCCGCCGTCGGTGACGACGCAGCAATCCATGCGATGCAGGGGATCGGAAATCATCGGCGAGTTCAGCACGTCCTCGACGGTGACGACCTCTTTCAACATCGCGTGCGGGTTGTACTGGGCGTGATGCGACGCCGCAACCTTGATCCAGGCCAGTTGCTCGCTGGTGGTACCGTAGTCGTGCATATGGCGCATGGCACACATGCCGTAGGCATTGTG
>DAIMKE010000019.1:0-16584 GCA_036721875.1 Bradyrhizobium sp.
ACGCCGTCGCAACTTTTGCTTTCATTTCCTCGGTGCGCATTGGGAAAATGTCGTAAGCAAAGGGCACCCGAAGAGCCGGTTCACTCTTTAACAAACGGGTCGCTTCTGCTGTCCCCTCAGGCGTACGTCCCAGTGCGATTGCATTTATGATGTAGGCACCCGATGAATGGGTGCCCGGTTTCATGTCGACGAGCGCTTTAGCTATCTCGAAACCTTCTTCGTATCGCGACGCTTGAAAATGGGCTAAGGAAATACCGCAGCGAGCAAGATTGATAAGCGGGTCCAAGGGACTTAGGCGCATCATTCGTTGGAAGCTTTCGATAGCAAGATCGGGGATGACGGACATCAGGGCTACCCAGCCCCTACTATGCCATGCAACCGCGAGGTTCGCATTGAGGGCGACAGCTTCATTCGCGAGAAGGGTCGCACGGTCATATTGGTGAGCGAGATAACAAAGTACATGGGCTGATCGGGCTAACACTGCCGCGTCTTCCCGTCCCAGCTGGATAGCCTGTTCCGCGAATTGGACGGCTTCATCACGCTTGCGATCTGGAAGCGGAGAGCCGCTACGGCCTTGTTGCACCATGAGGACGAAAGCCGCCATCGCATGGGCTGCTGCGAACTCCTTGTCCCTTTCGATAGCCTTTCTGAACAACTCTAGTGCATTCGGTGTTCCTTGATGGGCCAGCGCCGCTCCACGAAGGTAAAAATCGTAACTGTCAAGTCGCTCAGTCGGCTTGTGCTTGGCACGCTCAATCTCAGCATGCTCAATAGTTGGCGCAACCACGCCAACCACGCTGGACGTGATCCTGTCTTGAAGATCAAAGACGTCTTGTAGCTCTCCGTCCATTTTGTCGGCCCAAAGATGGGTGCCTGTCGCGACGTCAATGAGCTGACAAGTAATTCGTAGTCGGGCTGCACTCTTTCTGACGCTTCCTTTCAAGACGTAGCGCACGCCTAATTCACGGCCGACCTGTTTGATATCGACAGCTCGCCCCTTGTAGGTGAATGTTGAATTGCGAGCGATGACGAACAGGGACTTGAAGCGCGACAGCGCAGTGATGACGTCCTCTACCATCCCGTCAGCAAAATATTCCTGCTCAGGATCGCCGGACATGTTTTGAAACGGCAACACCGCGATGGAGGGCTTGTCGGGGACCGGCAGTGGGGCCTTGGCATCAATGGCCGAAGCAATCTCAACGCCCCTCAATTTTGCTGCGTATATGCGGACGGGACGGTCGATGTTCTTTAGCTTTTTTTCGCCGTGGTCATCGAAGGTAAACGGTGTCCTTCCCCGCACATGCTCGAAGGCGTTGCCGGTGAGATAAACGCTCCCCGGTTCGCACTCACTCTCAACCCGGGCAGCAATATTAACGCCATCACCAAAGATGTCTTCTCCGTCGATGATGATATCGCCCACATTGATTCCGATGCGGAAAACGATATGGGACCGGGAACGTCCACTGTTCCGCTCAGCCATCCCTTCTTGAACCGACATCGCACAGGTCACGGCATCGACAGCGCTGGCGAACTCAACCAGCATGCCGTCGCCGGTCGTCTTGACGATACGCCCCTTGTGCGCTGCAATCGTGGGATCGATCAGCTCGCGGCGGTGCGACTTCAACGCCCCAAGCGTTCCAACCTCGTCGGCACCCATGAGCCTGCTGTAGCCAGCAACGTCCGCCGCCAGAACAGCTGCCAATCGCCGCTCGACCCGATTGCCGCTCAATTGAGCCCCCTAGACCGGAGTATGGGCTCCAACTATCAAACCATACTCAAGCGCTTGACGGCTAGTGCCAATGTCTGGATTGGGTCAAACTGAGAAGTCGACCCGCTTGAACGGCATGTCCGTTCTACCCCCCACAGCAGGCGTCGTCGGACCGCTGCGCCATGTCCGGATTGTGCGGATCTTTGACAAACGACCGCGATGGGTATCGCTCACTCCTTCTCGACGAAGCAAGGAGGAAGCTCCACCCATCCTGCCGACTTACTACCTGTCAGGGATTCCCAACTTCGAAGGCCAACAAGACGTTGCCGGGCAGACCGCCCCATTGAGCGTAGCCTGAATTCACGTAGAGCATACCGTCGGCGATCACCGGGCCGGGTCCGTCCATGGCACCCCCACGGGCCGAAATGCCATTCACTATGGGATACTCGCGGGCCGTGTCCACCTCCCAAAGCAGCCGTGCGTCGTCGGTCGCATAAGCGCGCAGATATCCGCTCATGCCGCCCGAAAAGACGACACCGGGAATGGCGGTGACCGCTGCAGCCAGTGCCGGGCTGCAGCGCTTGCGGTCACCACACGGGACCGGCGGCACCCGCATGGAAACTTTCCCGGTGGCAAGCTCAAGCGCGAACAGCCCACCGCCGGCATTCGGGTCCAGCGCCAGGTATCCGTCGGTAAACCGCACGTCGGAGTTCGCGACATAGATTTGGTCCTGATCCGCAGCTGAGCCCCACATAATCCCTCCCAGCGGCCCACCCTTGCCGACTCGCGTCTGCCAGAGGATTTTGCCCTCCTGGTCAGGATCCAGCGCGTGAACAACGCCGGATTTCTGCCCGGCAACCAACACACGCTGTCCGCTGCGCATCGTTACAAGGATAGGTGATTGACCAAAGTCGTGGTCCGGACCGTTGCTTTCCGGACAGTTGGTGCTGTTGCCAACGAGGCAAGACGTGATGAAGGCGTCGTTTGCGGTAAACTGCCGATGCCAGAGCAACCGGCCGGTCGCGAGCTCGAACGCAAGAATGGCATCGCTCGTTTCCGATGGCGGGTCGGAATAATTGTCCCCCGTCGCGACATAGAGCATCTGACGCTGCACATCGATGGTAGGCGCCGACCATACCGCCGCGCCGGACGGGCCATAAAGTTGGGTCCCTGTGGCATTGCGCTTTGTCGGGCGTGGCGCTTCGGGAACCGTGAAGCCCTTCCAGATCTGCTTGCCCGTCGCACCATCCAGAGCAACGACGCTGCCGCGAAAGGTACAGCATTCGTAGGTCGACGGTGTGCCGGTGGCTTCCTCCATCGATGAAACCGGCACATACAGGGCGCCGGAATAAAGGGTTGGCGCACCGGTGATCATGGCCGCCAGATGATCGTCCACCCTTGTCTTCCAGATCAATGCGCCCGTGATCGCGTTCACTGCGTAGGCATTGGCAAGGAGATCGCCGAAGAACACGGCAAATTGGTCGGTACCGGAGATCGGCCCAAGACTGATCGCTGTTCGAACGATCGCCTCGGTCTTGAACGTCCAGCGCGTGCACCCGGTTTTGGCGTCAAGCGCGTAAACTTCGCGATCGCCGCCGCCCACGAAAAGCAGGCCGCCGACAATGGTTGGCTGGGCCACTGCGGAAGATCTACCCGAAAATCCGAACGCCCATTTCAGCCGCAACGATGGCACTTGGTCTCGCGTCAACCGGGCCATCGCTGTCGGCTGAAACCGGCTATTGCCAGGATCCGCTCCCCAGCCATTCCAGCGCGGCCCATCCAGCCGCTGGGGAAACCCGGCCGAATATGTCACACACCCGGAAATGTCGGTCGAGGCCGCCTGCGCGGTCGAGGGAAGAGCTTGCTGCGCGAGCGCCGCGAGTGGCAGAGCTGCGACGCCGGCAATTATCGCAAGGAAGCGCCGCCTGCGCATCGGTCCATACCTCTGCTGGGTATCACTACAGCTTAGTGCGTTTAAGCCGGAGATCCAAGCGGCCGAATGTTTGCCTTGGTGGTTTGACGATCAGCCAGCCACTTTCCGGTCTTCCCCTAACAACGGACATCGTCTGAGCGGGCCGGTTGGTCCGTTTGGTGCCAAAAGCAGAAGTCGCTCTGATCTGCTAACGCTGGGAAACCTGACTGCAAGGAGACCCCAGACTTCAAAGTCAGGTCGGGATCAGTGTTCTGCCGCCCTGTCGACCAGGCCAGTTTCCTTGATAGTCGGCATCCACAGCCGCGCCAGCACCGGGATCACCAGCAGACTGCAGATCGGCGACAGCAACATGCCGCCGACGATGACGCAGGCCAGCGGTTGCTGCACCTGCGACCCGATACCGGTCGAGAACGCCGCGGGGACGAGGCCAATGCACGCCGACAGGCCGGTCATGAAAATCTGCCGCATCCGGGTCTGGGAGGCGAGAATGATCGCATCCTCCGTTCCCATGCCCTCCTCGATGTCGCGCCGGATATAGGACATCAGCAGGATGCCATCCATCGCGGAGACGCCGAACAGTGAGATGAATCCGACTGCGGCCGATACGCTGAAATTCAGGCCGGCGATGTAGAGTCCGAGAATGCCGCCGGCCACCGCGAACGGGATGCCCGATAGCGCCAACAGGCTGTCCCTGATGGAGTTGAACAGGCTGTAAAGCAGCATCAGGATCAGCAGCAGACTGAGCGGCACGATCAGCGCCAGCCGCTTCTTGGCGTCCTGCAGCGCGCCATATTCGCCCGACCAGTCCATCGAGTAGCCCTGCGGAAGCGGCACGTTCTTGACCACCCGCTCCTGCGCCTCGACGACGGTCGAACCGAGATCGCGGTCGCGGACGCTGTATTTCAGCGGAATGAAACGCTGGCTGTTCTCGCGGTAGATATAGGCGGCACCGCTGATGAGCTTGATCTCGCCGAGATCGCCAAGTCTTATGTAGGCCGTCGATGTCTTGGAATCCGAATTCGGCAACGCCACCGGAATGCCCTTGATAGCCTCGACATCCCGGCGGAATTCCGGCGCCAGACGCACCGTCAGCGCGAAGATCATCTCGCCTTCATAGACCTTGGAAACTTCCTGGCCGCCAATCGCGGCTTGGACCACGGAATTGATGTCGCTGATCGAGAAGCCGTAGCGCGCGGCCTTGGCGCGGTCGATCTGGACGACCAAATTGGGTTGGCCGAGCAGATTGAAGCTGGCGGGATCCGCGACTCCGCGAACGCCTGACAGCTCCGTCTTGACCGATTTGGACAACCGCTCCAGCTCATTGAGGTCCTTGCCGAAGATCTTGATCGAGTTCTCCCCCTTCACGCCGGAAACGGCTTCCTCCATGTTGTCCTGGATGTACTGCGAGAAATTGAAGTCGATGCCGACGAACTCGCGGTTGAGCCGTTCGCTCAATTGCTTGACCATCTGCTCTTTGGTCGTTCCCGGCGGCCACTTGTTGACCGGTTTGAGCGGGACAAAGAACTCGGCGAGGAACGAACCGTCGGGATCGGTGCCTTCATCACCGCGTCCCTGCTCGGAGAACACCGTCTGTACGGGCGGAAAGCTGGAAATGATGGTGCGGATCCTGGCCACCGTATCCATCCCGGCTTCGAGCGTGATGGTCGGCGGCATCACCGCCCTGATCCATATATTGCCCTCTTCCAGCTTGGGCAGGAATTCAGTCCCGAGCCGCAACCCAAGACTGAGGGTCAACACCAGAAACACCGCCGCGATCACCGCCGCGCGACGATAGTTGCGCACCGCGCGCACCAGAACCGCCTGGTAGACGGTGCGGACATGACGGACCACGAAGGTTTCAACTTCCTTGACATGCGCCGGCAGCAGGATCGACGCCAGCACCGGCGTCACGGTGAAGGTAGCGATGACCGCGCCGATCAGCGCATAGGCATAGGTCCGCGCCATCGGCCCGAAGATCTGGCCCTCCACGCCCTGCATCGTGAACAGCGGCAGGAAGGCCGCGATCGTGATGATCACCGAAAACAGGATTGCCTTGTCGACCTCGACGGCGCCGGTCAGGACCCAGCCGAGCTTGTCAGTGAGCGTCGCCGGACGATCCGGCGGCAACCGTGCCGAATGATGGGCGATCTGGCGGAAGATGTTTTCCACCATGATCACGGTACCGTCGACGATAATGCCTAAATCGATGGCGCCGACCGACAGCAGGTTGGCCGACTCGCCCCGCATCACCGTGATCATGACGGCAAAAAGCAGCGCCACCGGAATCGTCGCCGCGACGATGACCGCGCAGCGCAGATTGCCGAGGAATACCCACTGGATCAGGAAGATCAGGGCGACACCGAACAGCAAATTGTGCAGCACCGTATCCACCGTGATCGCGACGAGATCGCCGCGATCGTAGAACGTCACGATCTTGACCCCGGATGGCAGCGAACCATCGATGTTGATCTTTTCGACAGCCAGCCGCACGCGCTTGACCACGTCCATGGTGCGTTCGAGCTTTTGCATCAGCACGATACCGGTGACGACGTCGGTCTTGTCGTCGCGGCCCGCGAGACCGAGCCGGGGCGCGAAACCGATCTGGACCTTGGCGACATCGGACACCAGCACCGGCACGCCGCCCTGCTGGGTCAGCACGATATTGCCGATATCGTCCATCGAGGTGATGACGCCAATGCTGCGCACATTGACCGACTGTTCGCCGATCGCGATGGTGCGGCCGCCGACATTAGAATTGCCCGACGAGATCGCGGTCATGATCTGCGGCAGCGTCAGCCCGTAGGCCATCATGCGCTCGAGATTGATCTCGGCCTGGAATTCCTTGGTCTTGCCCCCGAGCACGGCGACGTCGGCGACGCCGGGCACGATGCGCAGCTTGCGCTCAACCACCCAGTCCTGCAGCGACTTGAGCCGCATGACGTCCATGCCAGGCGGCCCCACCAGCTCGTAGCGAAAGATTTCGCTGATGCCGCCTGCGGGCGAGATCACCGGCAAAACGCCGGCCGGCAGGACGGCGTCTTTCAGCCGGTTGAGGGTCTGCTGGCGCACGAAATGATAGTCGCGGCCATATTCGAACTGCAGCCGGACGAAGCCGAGCCCGTAGACGGTGTTGGAGCGGATGAACTTCAGTCCCGGCGTAGAGGCGACCGCGACTTCGATCGGGATCGTGATGTAGCGCTCGACTTCCTCCGGCGACTGGCCCGCTTGCTGGGCGATGATCTCGATGATCGGCGGCGCCGGGTCCGGGAAGGCCTCGATGTTCAGCGACAGGAAGGCGGCATAGCCGAGCCCAACAAAAGCCGCGAACGCGACCATCACCAGCAGCCGCCGGGACAAGCAAAACGCGATCAGGCTACGCAGCATGAGCGGCTCCGGCCAACCTGCTCATTGACGCCACTCGTTATCGACGAAAATCGCGCCGCGTGCGACGACCAGTTCGCCGATATCCAGGCCGCCGCGTATCTGGGTCAGGCCGTTCTGCTGCATCCCGATCTCGACCACGCGGCGCTTGAACAGCATCGGCTCCGGCTCGACCCACACCGTCGCGACGTCGCCTTCGCGAATGACTGCGACGGTCGGCACCGCCGGCGTGGCCGATGGCTCAGCGCCCCCGATCTTGAAGCTCGCGAACATCTCGGATTTGAGTGCGCCGTCCGGATTGGCTATCTCTGAACGCACGATGACCCGGCGCGTGGTCAGGTCCGAGGCCGAGCTGATATTGGTAATACGCGCCTTGAAGGTCCGGTTTGGCGCGGCCGTAACCTTCGCCTCGATTTCCTGGCCGACGCGCACAGAAGCGATATCCTGTTCGAAAATCTGGGCCCTCAGCCACATCGTCGACAGATCTGCGATCACGTACAGCGCCTCGCCGGAGTCAGCTTTGACGTATTGCCCCGGGCCGACCTTGCGCGAGATCACGGTGCCGTCGATCGGCGCGGTGATCGGGGTGACGCGGCTGATCGTGCCCTGCTGCTCGAGCGTCGCGATTTCCGCATCGGTGCGGCCAAGGATGCGCAGACGGATGCGGGCCGCCTCCAGGGCAGCCTCGGTCGACCGCATGTCATTCGAGGCAGCGACGAGTTGCGCCTCAGCCTGTTGCAAATCCTTGAATGGAGCCGCCTTGCCTTCATGAAGGTCGCGGACGCGCTTTTCCATGATCGTCGCCATGTCAAGTTGGGAGCGCGCCTTGTTTCTGGCGGTCTGGGCGGCGATGAAATCGTTCTGCGGCGGCACTTGCTCCGGGCTGTCGATTTCAAGCAGCGGATCTCCGCGCTTGACCTCGTCGCCGACCTTGGCGATCAGGCGGATGACCCGGCCCGAGAACGGCGTCAGCACGATGGTGCTGGCATCCTCGTTGAACGTGATCCGGCCGATCGCCGAACGCTGGTCGAGGAAGGCGTGCGGCACGACTTTGATGAGTTCAAGTTGGTGCATCTGGTCGGGAACGACTCGAACATAGTCCGTCCCCTTGCTCGCGGTTTCGGCGACCGTAGGCGACGTATTCAGCGCCGTGGCGAACAGCATCGCCGTCAGTCCGCGCAGTAACGACGTGGCAGCGATCGAACCCGCCATGAATCGGCGCCTTCCCCGTATTTCTACTGGAGTTCAGTGCGGGTATTTACGTTCTTTTGCACGCTCCAGTCCCCCACCATGCAGACAACATTTACCGTCGTCGTAGACCCTACCACTGGACAAATAGACGACCAATGCCTGCAATAGCGACGCATAGCGGACGTTTCCACGTTCCGCCAGAGCAAATGCCGATGGATGGAAGCGACGCCGACAGGGAAGCCCATGATGTCCGGTGATCAAGCCCGGCACGGCTCAAACAGAATTTGCAAGCGCCTCCGGCAATGGGTAAATACGGCCGGGATGAGGGCAATGCTGATGAGACTTGCCGATAGATTTACGATGAACCGCCGGCGGTTGGCCATTGGTCTGGCCCTGGCAGCGGCCGGCTTGTTCGGCGTTGCGGTATCGTTCTTTCCGGGAAAGCATCTGATCCATAATTCCGAGATGTCGAGCCAATCCCGGAAGGGATCGCCGCGCTATGCGCCGACCGCAGCTGAATGGGCTAATCTCGCCATTCAGCCGGTGATCGAACGCGCCTTCCATACCCAGCTCGTCACCGAAGGCAGGATCGCGGTCGATGAGGATCGCGCCACGCCCGTATTCTCGCCGTACGCCGGCCGGGTCACCAAATTGCTGGCGCGACCGGGCGATAGCGTCACGCAAGGGCAGCCGCTGTTCGTGGTCGAAGCCGCCGATAAAGTGCAGGCACAAAGCAATTTTGTGGCTGCCGTCGGTGGCCTCGCCAAAGCCAAATCGCAGCTCGATCTCGCGCAATCGCAGGATAAGCGCGCCAAGGAACTGTTCGAGGGTAAGGCAGCCCCGCTCAAGGACTACCAGCAGGCACAGGCAACACTGATTCAGGCGCAGAACGATTTGCGTTTGTCGCGGACGACGTTGGAAGCGGCACATAACAGATTGCGCAGCTTGGGACTGACCGACGACGCCATCTTCGCCTTTCAGGACAATGGCCGCATCGACCCCGAAACCTCGGTATTATCTCCCATCAGGGGCACGGTGGTGCAGCGCAAGATGGGACCCGGTCAATACGTAAACTCCGGCGCCGGCGAGCCGGTGTTTGTGATTGCCGATACTTCGACCGTCTGGCTCTCCGCCTTTGTGCGGGAGACGGAAGCCTCCCAAGTGACAGAAGGGCATGAACTGACATTCAGCCTGCTGGCGTTGCCCGGGCGCACATTCAGCGGCCGTATCGATTATATCGCGGCGACAATTGATCCCGCCACCCGCCGCCTGATGGTCCGCGCCACGCTGGATAATTCGACCGGACAGTTGAAGCCGGAAATGTTCGCAACGGTGACGATACACGCGCCTGACGATTGGGTCTCGGTAGGCGTCCCGAAACACGCGCTGATCATTGAAGGCGAGCGGGCACGGATCTGGGTCGCGCATGAAGACGACAAAACGATTGAACTGCGCGAAATCCAGACCGGCCGTGGCAGAGACGAACTCGTTGAGGTCCATGGTTTGAAGCCGGGCGAGCGGATCGTTACAAATGGCAGCCGGCTCATCGACCGGGCCGCGTCCGGCAGCTAAGCTCCGACCTGAATGATGCCTTGTCGAAGGGTTAGAACGCGGCCCGTCTGCATTATTGAGACGACCGAAGTCCCAACGCGGCCCTACCAATCGGAGCAGGTGTAATCCTGAGGTAGTGGTCGTTGACTATTGCTGAGAGAGAACCTGTTACCGCAAAATGTCCGCTTTGGGTCAATCGCATCGGTTTTGTCCTCTGTCGATGACTTCCGGTCTTCCCTTGTAGGGGACGTCGTCTGGGCCAGCGAGCATGTCTCAAAAGTGCCATAGCTGACTTCTGACCTCGCTATAGAGCCTTGCCCGCTCAACCTTCAACAGCGCTCTTCAGAAACGGCTGCCTATCCTGAACGCGAATTCCCGCAGCGGCCTGAGGGTTAACACAAACCAGATCCCAGCGGCGATCTGCAGGCCGATGTTGAAAGCAAACGCGGTCTGGTAAGCGACCTCGGGATAGTGCCCACCTACGGGAGCCCAGAACTGAACCACGAACCCCGTCATATATTGCACGACAAACGCGCCAGTGATGTGGAAGAGGTTTAGCGCCGCATTGGCCCTGCCCGCCAGCTCCTTTGGGAAATACTCGGCCAGGATCGCGTAACTGAGGACAGTTCCTGCGCCAACTGCCGCCACGACGATCCACGGGAAATACGAGGGGAGCGGCCATCGCAGGACCAATGCCAACTGGGCTGCGATAAACGTCGTGGCGACAAGGCCCAACAACGCCCGCGGTCCAAACCCACGTCGGCGCGCTGGATCGACCGCAATGCCCCACAGAAGCCCGCCCAAGCTCAATGCTATTGCCATGATGAGCAAATGCCAGAGTAGTTGCGATCGCTCGAGGCCCTCGACATCGCTGAGCCATGGCGCCGCCCACAGTCCCTGCAACGCCCATGCTGTCCCGATACATGTCGCCGAAAGTGGAGCCAGGCGCCAGAAGCGTGGATCGGCATAGATCGTCTTTAGACTATTAGCGTTTGGACCGCCCGCCCCGGGTACAGTTGCCGACACCTCCGGGACAACAAGATAGATGACAAGCGCGCACCCGGCCGAGACAATCGCGAGCAGCTCAAACAATGCTCGCCAGCCCAGCGACACCAGCAGGAATTCCACAGGCACAGTTGCCGTCACTGCGCCCAAGGCTCCCAACATGATCATCAGGCCGTTGAGCAGTGGGATACGTTCGCTGGGAAACCAGAGCACGAGGGCTTTCAAGCCTGCCGTCAATGACGCGGCGACACCAAGGCCGATCAACGCCCGGCCGCCGAGGAGCAGCCAAAAATTGTCCGAGACGGCAAATAGCGCCGCGCCCAGAGCTGCGGCAACCATCACGACACTTTGGATCAACCCTGGACCATATCGATCCAACAAGATGCCGATCGGAATCTGGGCAGCTGCGAAAGTCAGGTAGTAAACAGACGTCAGCAGACCAAGATCGCCAGCGTTGAGGCCAAATTCCGCGGTCAAGGAACCGGCGACCGTCGCATTGATCGTCCGGAATAGGAACGAGAGATAGTAGGCCGCAACGAACGGCAGGAACACCCGCAGAATCAGGTGCCAGTTTTCTGTCAAGCCGCCGACACGTCGGCGTCGAGCAGCATAGCCAGTCGGTGAAGAACGCAGTGGCTGTTCGATAGATTCTTCGTGAGCAATTGTCTGCTCCACAACGGGTCTAGTGCAGAGGCAGACCTGCCTTCCCTGGAAAGTTGAACAGGCTGCCGCCCTCCCGGACGGCAATGGAGTGCTCTACTTCGATGCCGACCGAGTTTGACGTGCGTAGATCTGGCTCGCGCGTTAACGTGCATGTCTGCGACATTCGCTCGAACGGGCCACTCGAACGAACCTCGCGTTTCGGGGTACTGAGCCGATCCATCGTCTCCTGCATGAGCGATGTTCCCAACCGAACGCGTCGCCCGACCTGCGCGGCAAATTCATCGAAACGCTCAGATCCGAGTACACAGGCAGCGCGGTGGTCCGCTGCGGGAAGCACCGGTGTTACGGCGAGATGGAAGCGCGCCTGAAGGGCGACAGTCTCATTGACGATTCGAAGACCGCGATCGAGCTCCTCGAGTTTGCGGCTCATAAGGGAAAGGCGACGGTCTACCGGGATGTTGTCGGTTTCATCATCCGAACCGAAGAACTGAGCAAGGGCGGCCTCAACGAGCGCCGATTTGGTGGCGCCAGGGCGCTTGGCAGCTGCCGCCAGCCGCGCGGCCATCTGCTCGGAGAGGTAGACGCCAATTCTGGGCTTCATCGTTGGACCTTTTGGAGAACGTGATTTCCTGCAGTGCGCGTCTGAAGTAGAGAAAGGATGCCGATCGACTTCACGCGGCGCGCTGAACGTGGATTGCAAAAGGGGCTAACCGACAGTGGCCGCCCGCACGTGATCTATCGCTGTGCCTCCTGCAAGGTAGCGGTCTGGAGCGTTTACGGCGGCGCCGGTCCCAAGCTGCGCTTCGTTCGCGTCGGCACGCTCGACAATTCCGCGGCGATGACGCCGGATGTGCACATCTATGTTCGCTCCAAGCTGCCCTGGGTTGCGTTGCCCGAAGGCGTCCCTTCCTTCGATGCCTACTATGATTCTCGCAAGCTCTGGCCGCCCGCCAGCCTTAAGCGCCGCCGCGCAATCTTGGGATGAACCCTGAGTACCGAGTCCTCTTGGGGTCATGTGTGGACGACGCCCGCGTTGCAAGGAGAATCTGACGTTCGGCTTGCGGTCGGGTGCAAGTCATGTGTCCGGCCTGTTTGCGCGGCACCATGACCGCTGGCCCTGATGTAGTCCGCGGATCGGGTCCCAATCATTCGCACGGGCTTTGACGCCCATGACCCAGAAGCGGGTTGTCCCAATCGACGGCTCGACCGTTTCGCATCACGCCATCATCACCCTCGCAATTCGATTGTCTCGCTCCGCCGTCGCCTCAGGCTCCCATTGCCAAGCCTCTTCGGGCGGCTGCAGCAAGCTCCGGCGCTCGATAGCTTTTGCGGATGCTGCCGGGCGTGTCGAACAACGGCTGTTGCACCGATAACGAGCAACCGTCGGAGATAGCGATCTCCCTGCTTGGAGATGCCGCCGAGCCGCTCCTTGCCCCCGTCGAGTGCTGCCGCGGAACAAGTCCGACCCATGCTGCAAAATCCCGACCGGATTTGAAGTCACTCGGGTCTGTGACAGTGGAAGCGATGGCCGTGGCGATCACGCCTATCCCGGGCACGGTCTCGATGCGACAGCTCATATCATTGGCACGATGATGGGCGTGAATGGCGCGATCCAGAGTCCCGATCTGCAATTCCAGAGCAGCGAGTTGATCGACAATGGCCTGCAACGCCTGTTTCATCGCAGATGGAAGAGCTTCGCGGTTACTCTCGTCCGTGATGATCGCGGCAAGATGTGCGAGACCTTCGCGTCCCATCGCCGCAACGAGGCCGAACTCGGCAAGGTGGGCTCGGAGCGCATTGATCAGCTGCGTGCGCTGACGGATTAAAAGATCCCGCGTTCGATGCAACAAGTGCCGTCGACACCAAGCACCATCTCATTGTTACCCATGTGGTGACCAATGTTGGTTCTGACCGGAGCCAGCTATCCCGCATGTCTGAGCAGGCACGCGCAGCGATTGGTTCCGAAACCATCGAGGCTGTGGCCGATCGCGGCTACTATAGCGGCGAGGAAATTGTAGCCTGCGAGCAAGCCGGCATCACAGTCTATCTTCCGAAGCCGATGACCTCGGGCCTTCTCGCCAAAGGCCGCTTCGGCAAGCAGGAATTCGTCTATGTCGCCGCGAACGACGTTTATCTTTGTCCCGCCGGTGAGCAGCTAACCTATCACTACACCAATGAGGAAGAGGGTAAGACACTGCGTCGCTATTGGACCACTGCCTGTGCGGCCTGCGCGCTGAAGAGCAAGTGTATAACAGGCAAGGAACGGCGGATCTCCCGTTGGGAGCACGAAGCCGTCCTTGAGTCTGTGCAAGCGCGGCTCGATCGGAACCCGGCAAAGATGCGAGAGCGCCGCCAAACTGTGGAGCATCCCTTCGGTACGATAAAGTCCTGAATGGGAGCCACGCACTTCCAGATGAAAACGCTCAAGAACGTCGGTACCGAAATGGCGCTACACGTCCTGGCCTACAACATGAAAAGGGTAATCAGCATTCTGGGCGTTGGTGGCTTGATGGAGGCGATCCGCGCCTGAGCTAGGCCCGGCGTCACCATGCCGAGCTCGCCTGCCTAATGCATCACGTTTTTACACAGCCTGGGTCTTGGATCGCGGTAGGGATGCGCATTACTGGGCACCCCCCGCACAGATCCGGACAGGCCCGATTCGAGCATCCGGCTCTTGCCTTGGGTGTTTGACGGCGAAGCGCTGATCGGGCCAGGGATGACGGATACGCGGCGCGGGAAGCGAGTCGTTGGCCAGTTTCGTCATTCGATCCCAAGTGAAGCCATCCTTCTGACTGCGCCGCCGAAGCGTTCGACGCCAGAGGTCGGCGACGTAATGCCGGAACGCCGAGAGCGCCCGACTATTTGTGGGTATCGCATAGTAGGCGAACCACGTTACTCCGGAAATGGTTCATCAGCGAGATCATGAAGCTTCCGGATTATGTCTGCTTCGGACCCGATAGCGGAATTGCTCCCCACCATTGAGGGCTGCCCCGATCGAAGAATTCGCCCATCAGACGGCATGGAACGGAGGTCCGTTTTGCCCTCAACAGCGGACGTATCCATCACCGCTCGGCTCGTCAGCTTTTTGCCGATTGTGTTGCAAAACTCGAAAGTTGCAGCGGTCAACGTTCTTGGCGAAAACCTGAAGCGCAAAGAGGTCGATGATTCGCACAGCTTCAGTCGCGCTACCGAGGTCGCCCATGAATTTGGCGCAAGGCGAGGAGGTCCCTCGGATCATTATACGAAGAGCGCGCCAGCGGCCCTCAGAATTTTTGACACTTCCTGCAAAACGACTTTTGCAACACAATCTGCCAATAAGAGAAATCGCACAGATCGTCTCACATGCCGCGACCTGCGACAGCTTGTGGGGGATGATCATGCAAGTGAGTACGCTTCAACCGTTAGCAGGCAGCCAACCTCTCATCTGTGAATGGTCCCATTATTCCTTCCTTCCGTTCAGTGCTAACGCCGCCCCAGCCCTATGAGCGCCGTCGACACCGAACTAAATCCCTTTGCTCCACCAGAACACACCCGCCTCCTTAGAGCAGTGAGCAGCCGTTCAGCATCTCCGGGATCCAAATTATCCAACGTGCGCCTCAGCCCGGTTCCGCGCGCTTGTTGCCAATACTCCTCGACATCCACGTATTTGAATGAATGAGATTCGATACGTACTGAAACGTCAGTGAACCCCGCTCTAATCAAGAGGCTTGATAGTTTCTCTGGTTCGGCGATCCAGCCGGGCGCCTGCTCCCTCTTCATTCCCAACTCGTCCATGGCGGCCAGAATTTCACTTATTTGTGCTACTCTCCATGTCGAAACAGCTAGCAGTCCTCCGGGTTTCAGCACTCGTTGGAACTCTCCGAGAGCGTGCAATTGATCAGGAAAGAACATAATCCCAAATCCGCATACCACACGATCAAAAGTGGCGTCCTTGAACATCAAGTGCTCCGCATCCATGACCTGAGCACATCCAGGTACACCCCTCCGCGTTGCTTCCGCGTTTGTGGCGCGCACCATTTCATCCGAAAGATCGATGCCGGCGATCTCACCAGCGCTACTCAAAAGCTCAGCAGCGGGAAAAAAAGCTGCTCCTCGGCCGGTTGCCACGTCAAGTACTCGGTGATCGGGTAATATTTCCGCCGATTCCACCAACCGCTTACCAAAAAAGGCAAAGCATCCTGGGCCCGTGTCATACTCCAATGCGGCGGTATCAAACTGCGCTCTAACTCGAGCTTTCTGCGCGGTTGCTTCGCTGTCCATGAAGCCTCCTTCCCGGAGCTGTATTGGTCGATCGGGATCAATTATGGACGTCCGAGCACAGGCCGGTGCCAGTGTTGCGACAGATGATTACCTATCGAGCCGCATTACGCAATCCGACCTCAACCGGACATGCATTGTGATCGCGGCAATCTGACCGTCGAGGTCCGCTTTGGATCAAAAGCGCCATCCGGCAGCTCAATCAGCGGATTCCGCTCTACCCCGATAAGCAGCCGACCTCAGACCTGCGTCGCACTTCGCATTTGGGCCATGAGGCGACATACTCGCTGACCCGGGTTGTATGTCCCTTCTTAATAAAGACTGGTCCGCACCCGTTCATCAGCAATAGCTTGCATCTCCTGCACAGAAAGTTCGAGTTTTCCATGTGCTACCATTGCTGATCCAATGGTGAACTGCAGGCCCTCGGGCTTCCACGATTCAGGTTTCCATAGCCCCGAACGCACCATGCATTTCGTGCAGTGCGCAAATACTTCCTCAACTCTGACCACCAGCGCCAGCTCCGGCACTATTCCCTTGTGCGCCAGCCTTTCTCGCAGCCAGAAGTCGCGAACGATCTGCGCAGTGCCACTAATCCTCAGCGTTTCCCCTTTGCCGGGGACGAAAAAGACAAGTCCGACCGTTGAATTTTGCAATACGTTGCGAAACGTGTCAGCTCTGCGGTTGCCGGGCCGTTCAGGAATAGCGAGCGTCCAATCGTCGAGGACATGAACAAATCCAGCCGGATCGCCTTTCGGCGAGCAATCCATCCGACCTTGCGAATCCGACGACGAAACAACCAAAAACGGCGATGCCGCAATAAATTCACGGCAAAGATCGTCAAGCCTGTTTGTAACTTTAGCCAGCACCCTCGAATTTGGCCGGCCAATGATGCCGT
>DAIMKE010000020.1:0-13586 GCA_036721875.1 Bradyrhizobium sp.
ATTGCGCACCGTAGTTCGATGCTGCGCATCGCCCCGGAATGACGGAAGTCATCCGATGCCCCTGCAAAACCGCGTCACGCCCACAGGCGACATCATTGCCACCCCGTACCGCGGCCTGCTCACCGGCAACCGCGGCATCATCCATGATCCCGCGACCAGGACGCTGTTGAAAAGGCGCTGGTCCTCGCCCGCCTGGATCACCTGTCTCTGCGAGTTTCGGGGTTGGCGCCGGCCGGTGATGGGCAGGCGGAGCTGGACCGAACTGTTTTTTCTCGACGAGGCCACCGCATTAGCGGCCGGCCACCGCCCGTGCTTCTTCTGCCGCCGCGACGACGCCAACCGTTTTCGCGCGGCGTGGGAAGCGGGTAACGACGTGAGCGACATTCGCGCGCGCGAGATCGACGCCGTGCTGCATGGCGAGCGGCTGGAGCGCGGCAGGAAGCGGCTGCATCCGTCGCCGATGCCGGTGAAGGAATTGCCCGATGGCGCGATGGTGCAGGTGGGTGAGGAAAGTTTCCTGATCGTGCAGGGGCGGGCGCTGCAATGGTCGATGGCGGGCTATCGCAAGGCCGATGGCGCACTTGATGCCGCGATGCTTCTGACGCCACCGTCAACGCTGCGCGCGCTGCGTGCCGGATATTGCCCGGTGCTGCATCCGAGTGCAGTGGGCTAGGTGCTTGATCCGGTCATTGCGAGCGTAGCGAAGCAATCCATCGTCCAGCAGTGGAGGCATGGATTGCTTCGTCGCTTTGCTCCTCGCAATGACGGAGCCACTAACCCAACTTCTGCCGCGCCAGCTTCGCCCCCGCGCCCAACGCCATCAGCTTGGCTTCCGCGATGTCGCGCCGCATCGGCGCCATGCCGCAATTCGTGGTGGCAACAATGTTGCTGACGGGCACGAATTTCGACACCGCCTCGATCACCTTCACCACATCCTCGGCGGTTTCGACGGTGTCGCTGGCAACGTCAATCACGCCGGCCTGGATCACCTTGCCGGGCAGCGCCGCGAGCAGATCCAGCGGCACGCGCGAATTGCGGCACTCGATTGCGACCTGCTGGATCGGGCTTTTGGCGATTGCCGGGAAGATGTCCTCGTACTGGCGCCACTCGGCGCCCAGCGTTTCTTTCCAGTCGGTGTTGGCCTTGATGCCGTAGCCATAGCAGATGTGGACGGCGGTGGTGCAGGTCAGCCCTTCGGCGGCGCGCTCCAGCGCCTTGATGCCCCAGTCCGAGACTTCGTCCATGAAGACGTTGAAGGCGGGCTCGTCGAACTGGATTACGTCGACGCCGTCGGCCTGCAGCGCCTTGGCCTCGTTGTTGAGCAGTTCGGCGAAGGCGAACGCCATCTTGACCTTGTCGCCGTAATATTTGTCGGCGACGGTGTCGGCGATGGTCATCGGGCCGGGCAGGGTGAATTTCAGCTTGCGGGCGGTGTGGGTGCGGGCGACGCGGGCCTCGTCGGCATGGACGCGGCCTTTCAGCTTCAACGGCGCGACCACCTGCGGCACCATCGCCTTGTAGCGATCGTTCCGGATGCCCATCTCGACCTTGTGGGCGAAGTCGATGCCGTCGACCTTCTCCAGAAAACCGTGGACGAAATGCTGGCGGGCCTGCTCGCCTTCGGTGACGATATCGACGCCGGCGTCCTCCTGCAGTTTGATCGCCAGCATGGTGGCGTCGCGCTTGGCGCGGGCGAGTTCGTCGCCTTTCGATTTCCACGGTGCCCACAGCATGTTCGGCTCGGCCAGCCATTCCGGCTTGGGCAGCGAGCCTGCGATCGTGGTTGGAAACAGCATGGGAGCCTCCCGGTTGGTCCTGATTGAGCGCCTGTCTGCCATGTCTTATGCTGCAGGTACAGAACAACAAACGTCGCCGTCCGGCTCACCCGGCCGATGGCGACAGTCCAGGGAAAACGATGATCGACCTGCATTACGCGCCGACGCCCAATGGCTGGAAAATCTCGATCCTGCTCGAGGAACTCGGGCTGCCTTACCAGGTCATTCCCGTCAACATCCGTGCCGGCGAGCAGTTCAGGCCGGAGTTCCTTGCGATCAGCCCGAACAATCGGATTCCGGCCATCGTGGACCACGAGCCTGCCGACGGCGGCGCGCCGTTTTCGGTTTTCGAGACCGGGGCCATCCTGATCTATCTCGCCGACAAGACCGGACGCTTTTTGCCGAAGGAGATGCGGGCGCGGTCCCGCGTCATGCAATGGCTGATGTGGCAGATGAGCGGGCTCGGGCCCATGCTCGGCCAGCACGGCCATTTCGCGCTCTATGCGGCGGAGAAGATCCCGTACGCGATCGAGCGCTACCGCGACGAGGCGGCGCGGCTCTACAAGGTGCTCGATACCCAATTGGGCAAGACCGGCGCCTACGTCGCTGGTGATTATTCAATTGCCGACATCGCCTGCTTTCCCTGGACCATGACGCACAAGGCGCAGGGCTTTACGCTCGACGATTACCCAAACGTCAAGCGCTGGTACGCGGAGGTGCGCGCGAGGCCGCAGGTGCAGGCGGGCCTTGCGATCGGAAAGTTCGTGAAAGAGCCGTTCGACGACGAGGCGCGGCGGAATATGTTCGGCGCGCGTGCGAAGGCGATGGCCGAGAGGAAGTGACGCTCTACCCGCCGTCATTGCGAGGAGCGCAGCGACGAAGCAATCCATTCCTTCTCGCTGCACGACGGATTGCTTCGCTCCGCTCGCAATGACGTCGAAATGACACGGGCCTAAACCAACAAAGGAAACGCCATGCTCGAATTCTTCTTCGATTGCTCCAGTCCCTGGACCTATCTCGCCTTTCACAACATCCAGCCGCTCGCCAAAGAACTTGGCGTCGAGATCACCTGGCGGCCGATCCTGGTCGGCGGCATCTTCAATACCGTGAACCCGAGCGTCTATGCCTCGCGCGAGACGCCGGTACCGCTGAAGGCGCGCTACATGAAAAAGGATCTCGCCGACTGGGCGGGGTCCTCAGGCCTCACCATCAAGATGCCGCCCACGGTGTTTCCGGTGAACAGCGTCAAGGCGATGCGCGGCTGCATCTGGCTTGGTAAGGACATGGTGCCGTTCGCCACCGCGGTGTTCGAGGCCTACTGGGGCGCCGACAAGGACATCTCGCAGGATTCGGTGCTGACAGAGGTCTGCAAGAAGGCTGGCGTAGACCACCTCAAGTTCTTCGAAGCCATCAGTCAGCAGGCGATCAAGGACCAGCTCAAGGCCAACACGGACGAGGTGATGGCGCGCGGCGGTTTCGGCTCGCCGACGATCTTCGTCGACAAGACCGACATGTATTTCGGCAACGACCGCATGCCGCTAATCCGCGAGGCGCTCGAGCGTGTGAAGGCGCGGGCTGCCTGATGCCGCGCGCCGTCGTCTGCCGCGAGCTTGGCCCGCCCGAAAGCCTGCACCTGGAAACCTTTGCCGCCGCGCCGCTGGCACCGGGGCAGGTGCGCGTCGCCATCCGTGCCGCCGGGTTGAATTTCCCCGATGTCCTGATGGCGGCGGGCCAGTATCAGCTCAAGCCGCTGCTGCCGTTCACGCCGGGCGTGGAAGCCGCCGGCGACGTCGTCGAGGTCAACGACGCGAAGGGCGTCGCGGTCGGCGACAAGGTGATCGTCAAGATGCGGCACGGCGCCTATTCCGATGAGGCGGTCGCCACGCCGTCGCAACTCGTGAGAATGCCAGCGACATTCGATTATGCGGAGGCCGCGACGTTTCTGGCCGGCCACGGCACGGCCTACCATGCGCTGATCGACCGAGGCCAACTGCAGCCCGGCGAGGTGCTGCTGGTACATGGCGCGGCCGGCGGCGTCGGGCTCGCCGCTGTCGAGATCGGCAAGATGCTGGGCGCCACCGTGATCGCCACGGCTTCCAGCGACGAGAAGCTTGCGATTGCGCAGGCGAGGGGCGCCGATCATCTCATCCGCTATGATCGCGAACCGTTCCGCGACGCCGTCAAGCGCATCACCGACGGGCGGGGCGCGGACGTGGTGTTCGATCCCGTAGGCGGCGAGGTGTTCGAGAATTCGATGCGCTGCATCAACTGGGGCGCGCGGCTGTTGATCATCGGCTTTACCGGCGGCATCGGGCTGGCCAAGACCAATCTCCTGATGATCAAGGGCGCCAGCGTCCTCGGCGTCCGCGCCGGCGAAGCGGTTCGGAAAAACCCCGCGCTCGGCGAAGTCCGGATCAAGGCGCTGACGGAATGGGCGGAAGCGGGAAAGGTCCGTCCCAACATCTCGCACCGGCTGCCGCTGGAAGATTACGCAAAGGCGATGCGGCTCCTGATCGAGCGCAAGGCGATTGGCCGCGTGGCGTTGACGATGAGGTGAGGCCTACGGCTTCACGAACGTCCCATCCTGCAGGAACGCGATCGTCTGCGCGACGGCAACGCTGTTTCGCACCAGCCACGGATGCGACGTGTCGACCACGATATGGTCCGCCATGCCGTCGATCACAGTGTTTTTCACCGATACCCGGCCGTCATGCGGTTTCGGCAGCATCGTGCCGGCCAGCGGATCGATCGAACGGTTTCCGGCGACGATGCCGACCGGATAATCCAGCGGTGGAAACAGCGCTTTGATCGTATCGTCCCGTTTTGTGCCGAGTTGCTGCCCGGCGGGTCCGAAGAAGGCGCGGTAGGCGCCGAAATTCTTCAGCCGGTCGGCGATCTCGCTGCCGCTGTTCGGCGTGCCTAGCATCACGACGCGGCCGAGGTGTCTTGGCCGGTGCCTTGCCATGTAGACGCGGGCCAGGAGCCCGCCCATGGAATGGCAGACGAAATGAACGGAGCCGTCGATGCGATCGGCAAAACGCTGGATGGCGGGATGAATGTCCTCCGCCAGCGCTTCCAGCGGTTTGCGGCGGCTCGCATAGTCCAGGTTGAGGGTGGCAAATCCGGCGCGTTCCAGCGCCACCTGCATCTTTCGAAACGACAGCGCCGTCCTGCTGATGCCGTGCAGCAGGACGACGCCGTCTCGCGCCGCATGAGCCGGTGCAGGCCGCGCAGTCACTTATATTCGCGCTCTTGCCACCAAGGGAAATAGTCCGGCATGTCGGTCGACACCTTGTCCTTGAATTGTGCCGGGCGCTTTTCCAGGAATGAGACCACGCCTTCCTTGACGTCGTCGCTTCGTCCGCGGGCGTAGATGCCGCGGCTGTCGACCTTGTGGGCTTCCATCGGGTCGTCGGCGCCCGCCATGCGCCACATCATCTGCCGGATCAGCGCTACCGAAACCGGCGCGGTCTTGGCGGCGAACTCCTTCGCCAGTGCGCGCGCCGTCGGCAGCAATTGGTCGGGCGGCACCACCTTGCTGACGAGGCGGCCGGCGAGCGCCTCCTGGGCCGGGAAGACGCGGCCCGAATAGCACCACTCCAGCGCCTGCGAGATGCCGACGATGCGCGGCAGGAACCAGCTCGAGGCGGCCTCGGGCACGATGCCGCGCTGGGAGAACACGAAGCCGAAACGCGCCGCTTCGGACGCAATGCGGATATCCATCGCGAGCTGCATGGTGACGCCGATGCCGACGGCCGGCCCGTTCACCGCCGCAATCACGGGCTTGAGGCATTTGAAGATACGCAGCGTCACCTGGCCGCCGCCGTCGCGTACCTGCGGATCGCTGTAGTCGACCTTGCCGTCGGCCAGCCGCTTCACCGGCCCGCGGCGGGCGTCGCGGTCGAACGTGTTGGCGCCGGAGGAGAGATCGGCGCCGGCGCAGAAGGCGCGGCCCGCGCCGGTAACGATGATGGCGCGGATGTTGTCGTCCTTGTCGGCCGCGTCGAACGCGTCGATCATTTCCTGCTGCATCGTGCCGTTGAAGGCGTTGAGCTTGTCGGGCCGGTTCAGGGTGATGGTGAGGATCTGGTCCTCGACCTCGTATTTGATGGTCTCATACGCCATGGGTGTTCGTTTCCTTCTATTTTTTCGTTTCGTAGGATGGGTAGAGCGCAGCGAAACCCATCGATCGGGTGCATGCGTCAAGTGTTGGGTTTCGCTGCGCTCTACCCATCCTACAGTTCGCAATTGGATGGCCGGGTTAAGCCCGGCCACGACGGCGCAATGTCGCTACTTCGTTGGCGGCAGCGGCCACGGCCGTTGCGGATCGCGCAGACCCTCGAAAGCCTTGGCCATGCCGAGCACGCCGAGATCGTCGAAGCGGCGGCCGACGATCTGCACGCCGATCGGAAAGCCCTTCTCGTCATAACCGCCATTGATGGAGACGGCCGGGTTCTCCGCCATATTCCACGGCACGGTAAAGGCGATGTGCTCGAACGGCCTGGCGGGATCGTTGAGCGGCGAGGCGAACTCGGCCGGGTAGTTCACGACCGGCGAGACCGGCGAAATCACGTAGTCGAGCTCGTGGAACAGCTTTGCCGCGGCGGCACGGATCGCCATCGTGGCGTTGAAGCCCCTGACGACGTCGACGCCCGAGAGTTTTGCGCCGGCTTCCGCCCAGTTGAGGATGTACGGCAACGCCTTGCCGCGCTCCACGGACGACAGCTTCGAAAAATCGTCCCACATCCGCGCACGCCAGAAATTGTCGAGGCCGTCGAGCATCTCGCGGGTCAGGATACCGTCGACCTCGGTCACGACGGCGCCCGCGGATTCGAACGCCTTGGCGGCCTTGACGGCGACCGCGCGCACCGGCTTCTCCAGCGGCTGGCCGGTTCCGGCATCGAGCATCAGGCCGATGCGCAGCTTGCGCGGCGATTTCTCGTGCGCCTTCCAGTTGATGTTGTCGGCCGGCAGGCTCATGCCGTCACGGCGATCCGGTTTCGACAACACGCACATCATCAGCGCGGCATCGTCGACGATGCGGGTCATCGGCCCGGCGACGCGGCCGACATAGGGCGGATCGATCGGAACGCGCCCGAGGCTCGGCTTCAGCGCGACGAGACCGCACCATGCGGCCGGCAGCCGTACCGAACCGCCGATATCAGTCCCGAGATGCAGCGGTCCGTAGCCGGCCGCGGCTGCAGCACCGGCGCCGGAAGACGAACCGCCCGGGTTCTTGCTGAGGTCCCAGGGGTTGCGGGTGAGGGGATGGAAACTGGAAAGGCCTGACGACAGCATGCCGTAGTCCGGCATCGTGGTCTTGGAAAAGATGATGGCGCCGGCTTCCCGCAATCGCGCGGCGGGCGGCGCATCCTTCTCTGCGGGGACCTGCTTGACGCTGGCTGCGCCCAGCGGAATCGGCTGGCCCTTGGTGGCGATGTTGTCCTTGATCGTGGCCGGTACGCCGTCGAGCGTGCCTACGGGCTCGCCCTTCTGCCAGCGATCGGTCGATGCCCGGGCGGCGGCGCGCGCGCCTTCGGGATCGAACAGATACAGCGCCTTGATGTGCGGCTCCCATGCGGCGACGTGATCGAGCACTTCCTCCATCACTTCCGATGGCGAGAACTGCTTGGCGCGATATCCCGCGATCAGATCGACCGCGGAGAGGTCGTGCAGCGAGGTGACTTCTTCTTCTGCTTCGGGGACCTGCTTATGCATGCGAACCTACCGGGAGACGGGTTTCGATGATGCGGGCGAACATGCTGGCGCCGATCGGCAGGATCTTGTCGTCGAGGACGTAGCCCGGATTGTGCACCGGCACCGAACCGTCATGGCCGATCCAGAAATAGGCGCCGGGCACCGCGTGCATCATGTCGGCGAAATCCTCGCTTCCCATCTTCGGCGTCGTACGCGTGAATACCTTGGCCGGATCGACCACGGTCTTCGCCACTTCCTCGACTACCTTTGACTGTTCTTCCTTGTTGACCAGCACGCTGAAAATATCGCGGATATCGACGGTGATTTCGCACTGGAAGGTCGCGGCAATGCCGGCGGAGATCCCGCGCATGCGCTCGCGGATCAGCGCGCGCACGCCGTCGTCGAAGGCGCGCACCGTGCCGCAGAGCTTTGCGTCTCCGGGGATCACGTTATAGGCGGAGCCGGCATGGATCTGGGTGATCGACAGCACCGCCGCCTTCAACGGATCGACGTTGCGGCTGACGATGGTCTGCAGGGCCTGGGCCAGCGTGGTTGCGATCACGACCGCATCCTTTGACCGCTCCGGCATCGCGCCGTGCGCGCCGTAGCCGTTGATGGTGATGTCGAAGAAGTCGGCGCCGGCCATCGCGGGCCCGGGGAGTATCGCGATCTCGCCGTGGTTCATGTCGGGCGCATTGTGCAGCCCGTAGACCTCGTCGCAGGGAAACTTCTCGAACAGGCCGTCCTTGATCATGGCGCGCGCGCCGCCGAGGCCTTCCTCTGCCGGCTGGAAGATGAAGTGCACGGTGCCGTCGAAATTCCTGGTCTCGGCCAGGTAGCGCGCGGTGCCGAGCAGCATGGTGGTGTGGCCGTCATGGCCGCAGCCGTGGAAGCGGCCGGGAATGGTCGAACGCCATTTCAGGTTGGTGTTCTCCTCCATCGGCAGTGCGTCCATGTCGGCGCGCAGCCCGATGCGCTTGCCGCCATTGCCTTTGCCCTTGAGCACGCCGATCACGCCGGTGCCGCCGAGACCGCGATGCACCTCGATGCCCCATCCCTTCAGCTTGTCGGCGACGATGCCCGAGGTGCGCACTTCCTCGAAGCCGATCTCTGGATGGGCATGCAGATCGCGGCGGATGGCGGTCAGTTCTTCGGCAAAGCCGTCGATGCGTTCGATATTGGGCATTTCTGTTATCCCGTTACTGGAGATTCGCGTGAATGGTCTGCGGGCGAGAACGCAGGGCCGTTCGGCTTGATGCGGATGCCCGGACGCAGCCGCGTCCAGGGTAATGTCGCCGTGTCCGCCGGCATCGCGCCGGGCGCGGCGCAGATCAGGAGCTTTTCGGCGATCGGTTCGAAATCGGCGCGGAAGTGCACCGAACTCTTGTTGACCAGGATCGCCTGTTCGGTCGGCTCGATGCCGACATAGCGATACATCGATTGGTCCGCCAGTTGCGCCTTGTGCGAACTCACGACCACCCTGACGTCGCCGATGCGCAGGCAGGCCGAGGGTCCCATGTCCATGTCGCGGCCGCCATAATAGGGACCGGGGGCAACAAACTTTCCGTCGGACAACTTCTCGACGACGAAGGTTTCCTGATACGGCGCGTCGCCCGGAATGCCGGATTTGCCGCCGAGCGTCAGCGTCACGGTGGCGCCGACGCCGGCCTGGTGCGCGGCCCTGGCCGATTGAGGATCGTACATCACGCCGGTGGCGGCGCGGGTGGCGTTGTTGCGCACCAGCGCACGCAGCATGCCTGTGGTGTCGGAATCGCCGCCGGCTCCCGGATTGTCCTGGGTGTCGGCTATGATGATCGGTCTGCTTGCCGATTTCGCCAGTTGCATCGCGTGACGGATGCCGTCATCCGGCGAATAGATCCGGCCGTCGAAATCGCCCTCATGACTTTCAACCAGCGCCGCGAGTTTGTCGGCGGCGGCATCGGCGTCGGCCTGTGTCGTGCCATAGGCAAAAATGCTCGGCCCGCAATCCCTGAAATCCGCGGCCGGAAAGCCTGGCGCGAACGACAGCGTCGGCACTGCGTCGCTTTCGAGCGCCGCGAGCTTCTCATAGATGCCCTTCGCCGGCTGGTCGCTGGTGCATTGCCAGGAGATCGGGATCAGGAACGGCAATTGCCGGAACGCCTTTGCGAAGCGCGTCTTTGTCTTCAGCATCAGCGCAAGGTGTTTTGCGCAGGCGCGGCCGGTGTCGGCCATGTCGACATGGGGGTAGGTGCGGTAGGCGATCAGCGCGTCCGCATGTGCCATCATCTCGGGCGAGACGTTGGCATGGAGATCGAGGCTTACCACCAGCGGCAGGTCCTTGCCGATGACCTTGCGCACGCGGGCCAGCGTCTCGGCTTCGCCGTCGTCATGACGTTCGGTCACCATGGCGCCGTGCAGGTCGAGATAGACGGCATCGATCGGTCCCGCCGCGGCGATGCCGTCAACCATCTCCTTCATGACGCGCTCAAAGGCGTCGGTGGTGACATGCGCCGACGGGACCGCGGCCGCCGAGATTGTCGGCACCAGTTCCCAGCCATTGGCTTCGGCCGCCTCGACGAAGCCGGCAAGACCGACATTGATCTTTCGCATCACCTTGAGCACGTCGGCGCCGTGCGCCATCGACGGCCAGCCGCCGCCATGGACGAAATCGTCATAGGTCGCCTTCGTCGGCGCGAACGTGTTGGTCTCGTGCAGAAAGGCGCCAACGGCGATGCGGGTCATTCAGTGTCTCGGCAAAATGCTTCTGGTCGGGGGACGTTAAGCGCGACATCGTGGCAAGCGCAAGCGGGAGAGCAATCCCGTTTTGCATGCCGCCCCACCGTCATTGCGAGCGAAACGAAGCAATCCATGTTGCGGCTTGTAGAGATATGGATAGCTTCGTCGCTTGCGCTCCTCGCAATGACGCGGAGGGGCCGGCGTTGGTCGGCCGCCACTTCAACTCCACGGAAGCTGGTGTATTCGCGGCCTCGTTCGCGACTTCGCACCGCTCAACTTAGCGTCGCCAGCAACCCCGCCATCAAACGGCCGCGCTCGGCGAGGCTGTCGACTTCGATATGCTCGTTGAGCGTATGGGCGTCGGCGCCGCGAACGCCCAGGCCGTCCAGCGTCGGAACGCCCATGGCGCCCGTAAAATTACCGTCGGAGCCGCCGCCGGCGCTGCCATGCGGGAGTTCGAGGCCCATGCTTTTCGCAATCCCGTGCGCGTGTTCATAAAGTGCCATCGTGCCGGCGTCCGGTTCCCACACCGGTCGGGTCACGCCGCGCGTGACCTTGAACGTGACATCGTTGCTGCTGCCGGAAAGCGCCAGCATCCGTTCGACGCCGCGATCGAGGTCGGCCTGCCGCTTCGCCATGCTGAGTGCTTCGCCGCTGCAGGTAGTGGCAACGCAATTGACCCATTGGCCGCCATGCACGACGCCGACCGAGAAGGTGCAGTCTTCCGTCGTCATGCCGTCAATGGCGATGATCTGGCGCGCCATCTCGCGGATCGCGGAACGGCCGGCCGAGAGCGTGGCGCCGGCATGGCTTGGCTTGCCGATGGCCTCGAGATTGAAGCGGGCGATGGCGTATCGTCCGGTGACCACGCCGTTGTTGGCGCGGCCCGGCTCCGGCACCAGCACGTATTTGTTGCGCGCCGCCTCGGCCTCGATGATATCGCGGGTCGAGGGCGTGCCGACCTCTTCGTCCGGCGTGAACAGTACGGTGATCGGCAGCGGCGTCGTGAACGCGGCGCGGGTCAGTTGCCGGATGGCTTCGAGGGTGAGGTAGTTGCCGCCCTTCATGTCGAAGATGCCCGGGCCGTAGCATTTGTTGCCTTCACGCCGCCACGCCAGCTTTTCCAGCGTGCCGACGGGATGAACGGTATCGAGATGACCCGCGATCAGGATTCCAGGCTCGCCCTGTTTTGGATGAGGGAAACGCGCACGGACGCAGCCGGCAAAGCCCTGCCGTCCGGCGATGCGTTCGATGGTCGCACCCATGATGGCCATTTCGCGCGCCGCAAGGTCGAGCATACGATCGACCGCACGCGCATCCCAGGTCGGGCTTTCGCATTCCACCCAGGCTCGCAAACCCTGCAGCATGGTTTCGGAATCGAAGGGAAGGTTGGCAGGATTCATGATGGGTCCTCCCGGTTGGGCCGGAATGTTTGGGGCGGTGTGGATCTATTACGAGAAGGACCGGCGCGAATTTGTAAAGGGAAAAACATGGCGCGATTGGTCCTTCCCGGCATCGGATCGCAAGATCGGGAATTCTGGCATCATTCTTGATTGTAGGTTGGTGAGAAGGCGTGTTGGCGGAGCCAAACCAGGGCTGCAATCTCTCGCCGGCGGGCCGACCGCCGAGGGACGACCTGTCCGGAGGGCTGTCCTGATTTCTGCCTGAGCGCCGGCGTCGCGAGTGTCGTCGGGTCATAAAGGGTGTTGTGAAGCTGAATATCGACCCTATAGTCTGCTTAGAAAACGGGCAGCGGCCCGAACAATAGGCGCTCGGGAGTCGAGACGGCAACGGAGGTTAAGGAATGAACGCGTTTAGAAAAGTAATTCTTGCGGCGGCTTGCGTCGGCAGCCTGGTGACTTTGGCGGCGCCTGCGCTTGCCCAGACGACGTTGCGCGTCGTCATGCACTCGGATCTGAAGATCCTGGATCCGATCTGGACCACGGCCTACATCGTCCGCAACCACGGCTACATGATCTACGACACGCTGCTCGCGCAGGACGAAAAGGGCGAGATCAAGCCGCAGATGGTGGAGAAGTACGACACCTCGGCCGACAAGAAGGCCTATACTTTCACGTTGCGCGAAGGGCTGTCGTGGCACGACGGCAAGCCGGTAACGTCGGAAGACTGCATCGCTTCCATCAAACGCTGGGCGGTAAAGGACTCGCTCGGTCAGAAAATGATGACCTTCGTTGCTTCGATCGATGCGGTCGATGCCAAGACTTTCACCATCAAGCTCAAGGAACCGACCGGCCTCGTGCTGCTGGGTCTGTCGAAGCCGTCCTCCAACGTGCCGTTCATGATGCCCAAGCGCGTCGCCGACACCGATCCCAACAAGCAGATCGAGGACTTCACGGGCTCCGGCCCGTTCGTCTTCGTCAAGGATGAATGGAAGCCCGGCGACAAGACCGTTTACGTCAAGTTCGACAAGTACAAGCCGCGCTCCGAGCCTGCCTCGGGTCTCGCGGGCGGCAAGATCGCAAAGGTTGATCGCGTCGAATGGCGCGCCATTTCCGACGCCCAGCAGGCGGTCAACGCGCTTTCCAAAGGCGAGATCGACTTCATCGAGGCGCCCAGCCACGACCTGCTTCCCGCTCTGAAGAAAGACCCGAACGTTACCGTATTCGTCTCGCCGCAGGCGAAGAACCAGTACGTGTTCCGGCCGAACACCCTGCACAAGCCATTCGACAATCCGAAAATCCGCCATGCGCTGTGGTACGCCTTCAACCAGGAAGACTTCCTGATGGCGGCCATCGGCGACGAGAACTACATCAAGCCGTGCAAGGCGCTGTTCATCTGCGACACGGCGCTCGCCACGACCAAGGGAATGGACGGCCTTTTCACTTCCAATGCCAAGAAGGCGCAGGAGTTGCTGAAGGAGGCGGGCTATGACGGTACGCCGGTGGTGCTGATGCACTCCACCGACCTCAAGGTTCTGACAAATCTGGCGCCGGTGGCGAAATCGCTAATGGAGAAGGCGGGCTTCAAGGTCGACATGCAGTCGATGGACTGGCAGACGCTAGTGGCACGCCGTTCCAAGAAGGATCCGCCGGATGCGGGCGGCTGGAATGCCTTCCTCACGTCCTGGGTCGCCGCCGACGTGATGAACCCGATCTCGACCGCCTATGTGAACGCCGGCTGCGACAAGGCATCGTTCGGCTGGCCTTGCGACGAGAAGCTCGAGAAGCTGCGCGATGAATTTGCCCGCGAGACCGACCCTGCCAAGCAGAAGGCAATCGCGGAAGCGGTGCAATTGCGCGTCATCGAGTACACGCCGGAGATTCCGGTCGGCGAGTGGGTGTCGCCTGCTGCGATGCGCAAGAATGTCAAGGGCTACCTGACCTCGCCGGTGCCGGTGCTTTGGAACATCGAAATCACCAAGTGATGTAACGGCGG
>DAIMKE010000020.1:13596-16521 GCA_036721875.1 Bradyrhizobium sp.
CCCGCCGATTTGGAGGATCAATCGTCGATGAATGGTTATCTGTTCCGGCGACTGCTCGGCACCATCCCGGTGATGCTGGTGGTGGCGGTCTTCATTTTCCTGATGCTGCGCCTGACCCCCTCGGATCCGGCGGCGATCATCGCCGGCGACAACGCTACTACGGAACAAGTGGCGCAGATCCGCAGCCAGCTCGGCCTCGACCGCCCATTGATCGAGCAGTTCTTTATCTGGTCGGCCAACGTGCTGAGCGGCGATTTCGGCGAGAGCTTCTTCTTCAAGAAGACGGTCGCCGCGCTGATCGGCGAGCGAATCGAGCCGACGCTGTCGCTCGCATTCTTCACGATCCTGATAGCGGTGCTGGTCGCGGTTCCGCTCGGCGTGCTGGCGGCGCACCGGCACGGTTCCTGGATCGACCGCATCGTGATGGGCTTTTCGGTGCTTGGCTTCTCCGTGCCCGTGTTCGTGATCGGCTATATCCTGATCTACGTGTTCGCGATCTATTTGAACTGGCTGCCGGTACAGGGCTATCAGCGGATCGGGGAGGGCTTAGGCGGCTGGGTGGAGCGGCTGATCCTCCCCTCGATGACGCTCTCCGTCATCTATGTCGCGCTGATCGCCCGCATGACCCGCACCAGCGTGCTGGAGGTGTTGTCGGAGGACTATATCCGCACCGCGCGGGCGAAAGGGCAGATCGAACGCAAGGTGCTGTTCCGCCATGCCTTGCGCAACGCAGCGGTGCCCATCGTCACCGTGATTGGCCTCGGCATCGCGCTCTTGATCGGCGGGGTCGTCGTCACCGAAAGCGTGTTCACGATTCCGGGGCTCGGCCGGCTGACCGTCGATGCCGTGCTGGCGCGGGACTATCCGACGATTCAGGCCGTGATCCTGCTGTTCTCCTTCGTCTACGTCATGATCAACCTCGCGGTCGACATGCTCTACACCATCCTCGACCCAAGGATCCGCTACTGATGGCCGATGTGATTTTCGATGCCCCCATCGCGCAGGCGCCGGCCAAGCCGAGCGCGGTGTTCCGCGGCCTCCTGCACAATCCGGCCATCCTGTTCGGCGGGACGGTGATCGCGATCGTGTTGCTGATGGCACTGCTGGCGCCGTGGCTCGGCACCATAGATCCCACCGGAATCAATCCGATCGCGCGCAACAAGGTGCCCGGCGCGGAGTTCTTTTTCCGCACCGATACCGGCGAGCGCATCAAGATGGTCGCCTGGTTCGGCACGGACGGGCTGGGCCGCGACATCTATAGCCGCGTTGTCTATGGCGCGCGCGTCTCGCTCCTGGTCGGCGTTGCGGTGGCGCTGATCAGCGTTGTCTGCGGCCTGTTCTTTGGTGTGCTCGCGGGCTTCTTCCGGCTGCTCGACGCGGTCATCATGCGCATCATGGACGGGCTGATGGCGATTCCGGCCATTCTTCTGGCGATCGCCATGGTGTCGCTGTTCCGCTCCAGCGTTTGGACCGTGATCATCGCCATCACGGTCCCGCAGGTGCCCGGCGTCGTGCGGCTGGTGCGCTCGATCGTGCTCAGCGTGCGCGAGGAGCCCTATGTCGAGGCCGCGGTCACGCTTGGCACGTCAACCCCGAAACTGCTGTGGCGGCATGTTTTGCCGAACACCATCGCGCCCATGATCGTGCAGGGCACCTTCATCTGCGCGTCCGCCATCCTCATCGAGGCCATCCTGTCGTTCCTCGGCATCGGCGTGCCGCCGGAGGTGCCGACCTGGGGCAACATCATGGCCGAGGGCCGGCAGGTCTTCAGCCTGTTTCCGCACAACATCATCTATCCCGGCGTCTGCCTTGCGCTCACGATCCTTGCTGTCAACGTTCTCGGCGACGGGTTGCGCGATACGCTCGATCCCAAGATGGCGAAGCGGGTGTAATGTGAGCAACACCGTCCTCGAAGTCTCGAATCTTTCCGTCGCCATCAACGGAGGCGACCGGACGCATGCGGTGCAGGGTATCAACCTGACCGTCGGCGCCGACGAGATCGTCTGCGTGGTGGGCGAATCCGGCTCCGGCAAATCGGTGACGGCGCAGGCCGTGATGGGCCTGCTGCCGAAGGGCGCGATGCAGGTTGAGAGCGGCTCGATCCGGCTGCAGGGCGATGAACTGCTCACCAAGTCCGACACCGAGTTGCGCGCGATCCGCGGCACCCGCATGGCCATGGTGTTTCAGGAGCCGATGACCGCGCTCAACCCGGTCGAGCGGGTCGGCGACCAGATCCGTGAAGTATTGGAAATTCACACCAGCCTCGACCAGAAGGAGCAGCGCGCACGCGTGCTCGAAATCATGCGCGCGGTGCATCTGCCCGATCCCGAACAGATGATCGATGCCTATCCGCACCAACTCTCCGGCGGCCAGCGCCAGCGGATCATGATCGCGGCGGCGCTGGTGCTCGATCCCGCGTTGCTGATCGCCGACGAGCCGACCACCGCGCTCGACGTCACCACGCAGGCGCAAATCCTCAAGCTGGTGCGGGAAATGCAGGGCCGCAAGAAAACCGGCGTGCTGTTCATCACCCATGATTTCGGCGTCGTTTCCGAGATCGCCGACCGCGTCGTGGTGATGCAGATGGGCCGGATCGTCGAGCAGGGCCCCTGCGAGGAGGTGCTGCGCAAGCCGCGCGAGGACTATACCAGGATGCTGCTGGCCGCGGTGCCAAGCATGACGCCGCCGAAGCGGTTGCCGGTGACGGGACCGGTGGTTCTGCAGACCGAGAATCTCTTCAAGACCTACGGCAAGCGCTCGCTGTTCCAGCCGAAGGCGCGCGTGGTCGCCGCGGTCAAGGACGTCTCGCTGACGATCCGGCGCGGCGAGACGCTCGGCATTGTCGGCGAGTCCGGTTCCGGCAAGTCGACGGTGGCGCGTTGCGTCGCGCGGCTGGTCGACGTCACCGACGGCGGCATCAAAATC
>DAIMKE010000021.1:0-16382 GCA_036721875.1 Bradyrhizobium sp.
GCGCATCGCGCGCGAGCGCGCGGCGCGACACCGAAACCCGGGACCTGGAATCGATCCGCAGGCTGCGATGCGCGGCTTCGATCACGACGCTCTCGGTGTGCGTTCCGAAAAAATCCCTCCGCACCGTGCGCGACGCCGGCCGCGGGCGGATATCGACCGTATGCGATACCAGTTGCTGCCCGTCACCGCTGAGCGGCTGCAGCCGCAGCGAACAGCGCGCAAAACTCACCGGGCTCTCGTAGCTGTAGCTGGTGACGTGCCTGATATCGTAGATCACGCGAGGCCCGTCAGCTTCTCCGGCCGGCTCGCATTGGGCCCGTGCGGGAAGTAATGCAGGCCGATGGCGTCGGCGAGATTGAGCAGATCCTGTTCCAGCGCGAACAGGGTTTTGACATCCAGCGCGGCGGCTTCCGACGTCGCCAGCATGGCCTGCAGCGCTACTGCAAGCCGCTGCGGCCGCTCGATCAGGCCGTGCTCCTTCAGGCTCGGAAGCGCGGCGATGTGATCGTTGAGCGCGATAACCTGAAACGCGACCGAGCGCGGGTTATAGGGGTCGAGCACCGCGAGGTCGCGCACGGGCGCCAGCGCCGGGCCGACCAGATAGCGCGAGCGATAGGTGATCTGGCAATCGACCAGCGTCAGCAGCACGTCGAGGTCCTCGTCGCCGGCTTCGTCATAGGCGAACTGCCGGGTGAAGCGCGCGGTATTGATGGCGCGTTCGACACGGCGGCCCATGTCATGGAAACGCCAGCCGGCGGCGCGATTCATGTTTTCCTGCGCGAGGCCCGCAAGGCTCGCCAGTTCCTGCAACGTCAGTTCGGCGGCGCTGACCACGCTGTCGTCGTCATCGACCTGCAGAGCGAGCCGCTCCACCATCTCGGTGATGATCTGCCAGGCGTCGGGCGAAAGCCGCTCGCGCAACGAGCTTGCCGTGCGCTGCGCCGATCTGGCCAACGACAGGGCCGAGCCGAACTTGTCCGGGCTCTGCAGCGCCTCGGCGACGACTTTGGCGTGGTTCGTCCGCGTCGCTGCCGAGGCCGCGCCCCAGGTCACCAGAATCCGCTGGATACGCTCGACCGAGGGCAGCGCGGTCGACGGCCCCTTCACGGGGTCTCTCATCGGCTGGCCGAGCGCGCGGATCAGCCGCAACGTCGCCTCGGCGCGCTCGAGATAACGGCCGAGCCAGAACAGATTGTCCGCGGCACGGCTCGGGACCACGCCGGCGATGCGGCGGATGCGCACGGCATCTGCCCCCGGCAGCAGCGTCGAAGCCGAGACCGCCTTGTCGGAGACAACCCAGACATCCGCCGACCGTGCGCCGTCGCCCATCGATACCGCACGGGCATCAGGCTCCTCGGCAATCCTGCAGAAGCCGCCGGGCAGGATGGTCCAGCCCTGCGGCGTTGCCGCAGCAAACACCCGGAGCACGAACGGCCGCGGCGTGATCCGTCCCTGCTCCCACACCGGCGTCGTCGACAGCCGAACCAGTTCCTGGCCGACATAATCGATGCCGCGGTTGGCGATCGCATCGCGCAGCCGGTCGCGCTCGGCCGGCGGCAACTCGCCCGCGAGCACAGGACCGTTGGCGGAGAAGCCCGGAACGGCCCGGCCATAGGCACCCTCGATCGCGAAATCTTCCAGCCGCGACAGCACTTCCTCGCGCGCGGATTTCTGTCCGCACCACCAGGTCGCGATGTGCGGCATCATCAGATTCTCGCTGAGCAGTCGCCGACACAGGTTCGGCAGGAATCCCAGCAGCGCCTTCGCCTCCATGACGCCGGAGCCCGGCATGTTGGCGACGACCACGCCATCCTTGCGCAGCACATCGATCAGGCCGGGTACGCCAAGATCCGAAGACGCATCAAGTTCGAGCGGATCGAGAAAATTGGCATCGACCCGGCGCAGCAGCACGTCGAGCCGCTTCAGGCCCGCGACGGTGCGGATGTGGACGCGGTCGCCGCTGACGGCGAGATCGTCGCCCTCGACCAGAAGAAAGCCGAGATAGCGCGCGAGCGTCGCATGCTCGAAAAAGGTTTCGCTGAACGTCCCTGGCGTCAACAGCCCGATCCGCGGCTCGTCGCGGTCGGCGCTGGCGCGCAGACTGTCGCGGAACGCCTCGAAGAACGGCGCCACGCGCTCGACATTCATCGACTTGTAGAGATTGGAAAAGGCGCGCGACAGCACCAGCCGGTTTTCCAATGCATAGCCGGCGCCTGAGGGCGCCTGGGTGCGGTCGTTGAGCACCCACCAGCGTCCGTCGGGGCCGCGGCCGACATCGGCCGCATAGAGATGCAGATAGCGCCCGCCCGGCGGCTTGATGCCGCAGACCGACCGCAGGTATTCGTTGCTGCCGGCGACAGCAGCGGCCGGCACCGCGCCATCGACGATCAGCCGGCCCTCGCCATAGAGATCGCGCAGCACCATTTCGAGCAGCTGCGCGCGCTGCGCGATGCCGATGCTGAGCTGCTGCCAGTCGGCCTCGTCGATGATCAGCGGCAGGTGGCTGAGCGGCCACAGCCGGTCGGAGGTGTCGCCGGGCGCGCGGTAGGTGACGCCTGCTTCGCGCAAATGGCGGTCAGCGGAGGCAAAGCGCCGCTCGATATCGGCCGGCGAAAGTGCGGCAAACGCATCGAAAACCCGGCTCCAGGCCGCCCGCGGCGCGCCGTCCGGTCCAATATATTCGTCGGGAATGCCGGGCAGCCGCGCATAGTCCCGCGTCCATTGCGCCATCCGCCGCTGGCCGGGACGCGCCCTGCTCTCCTGATTGTGGCCTTGATTGTGACCTTGGCCTGACATCCCCACTCCCCTAGAGGCAGGCTTCTGAATAGATCAGAATCGCCGTCGCAGCCTCTTATATTTTAACGCGTTTTCCGCTGGAAAACGCTATGGCCGGAGCGGTGTCCTCAAGTCGAGCGTCAAAGGGAATTCAATTGTGCGTTCTTCGGGCGGCGGGTCGATCCGGCCGGGGGTATGGCCGTGGTCCTGAAACCGGGCCAAACGCCTTGCTTCCGCCTCATAGGAGTTGACCGGCTTGGTATCGTAGCTGCGGCCGCCGGGATGGGCCACGTGGTAGACGCAGCCGCCGAGCGACCGGCCATTCCAGGTATCTATCAGGTCAAATGTCAGGGGCGCGTGGACCGGGATGGTCGGGTGCAGTCCTGAAGCCGGCTGCCACGCCTTGAAGCGGACCGCAGCGACCGCCTCGCCCGATCGGCCGGTCGGCGTCATCGGCATCCGCCTGCCGTTGCAGGTCACGACATGGCGGCCTTCGACGAAGCCAGTGGCCTTGATTTGCAGGCGCTCCACCGAAGAATCGACATAGCGCACGGTGCCGCCGGCCGAGCCCTCTTCGCCCAGCACGTGCCATGGCTCCAGCGCCTGGCGCAATTCCAGCGCGACGCCGCCATGATGGACACGGCCGAATACCGGAAAGCGAAACTCGAGCTGCGCGGAATACCATTCCGGCGAGAACTCGTAGCCGGATTGTCTGAGCTCCTCGAGCACGCCCAGAAAATCCTCCCAGAGGAAATGCGGCAGCATGAAGCGATCGTGCAGCGTGGTGCCCCAGCGCACGAACTTGCCTTGCTGGGGTTCGCGCCAGAGTTTTGCGATCAGCGCGCGGATCAGGAGTTGCTGTGCCAGCGACATTCGCGGATCGGGCGGCATTTCGAGCGCGCGGAATTCAACCAGGCCGAGACGACCGGTCGGGCCATCGGGCGAATAGAGCTTGTCGATGCAGATTTCGGCGCGATGGGTATTGCCTGTGATGTCGACCAGGATGTGCCGGAACAGGCGATCGACCAGCCACAGCGGCGCCTCGACATCGGGCGGCGGCACGTGCGCGAGCGCGACTTCCAGTTCGTAGAGCCCGTCGTGGCGCGCTTCGTCGATGCGCGGCGCCTGGCTGGTGGGGCCGATGAACATGCCGGAAAACAGATAGGACAGCGACGGATGACGCTGCCAGTACAGCACGAGGCTCTTCAAGAGATCGGGGCGGCGCAGGAACGGTGAATCCTGCGGCGTGGAGCCGCCGACCACGACGTGGTTGCCGCCGCCGGTGCCGGTGTGGCGGCCATCGACCAGGAAGCGGTTGGCGCCGAGCCGGACTTTTGCGGCGTCATCGTACAGGCCGAAGGTGATATCGACCGCCTCGCGCCAGCTTTGCGCCGGCTGCACGTTGATTTCGATCACGCCGGGATCGGGCGTTACCTTGATGACTTCGACGCGCGGATCGTAAGGCGGTCCATAACCTTCGATATGCACCTGGATCTGCATTTCCTCGGCGGCCGCTTCCACCGCCGCGATCAGTTCGAGATAGTCTTCGACCCGCTCCACCGGCGGCATGAAGACGCACAGCACGCCATCGCGGATTTCAACCGACAGCGCCGTACGCACCGGCTTAAGCCGTCGCTTCTCCTTGGGTTTCGGCTCCGGTTTCGCCGTCACTACGCCTGCCTCAGTGTCCTTTTCCTCGACTGCAAGCTCCAGCCGCGGCTCCATCGGATCCTGCTCGACGACATAGGGATACTCTTCCGGGGGAATATGCGGCAGCGACGACATCGGCAGCCGTAGCCCGAGCGGCGAATCGCCCGGTATCAAAAATAGATGGGGGCGCCGCAGCTTCCAGCGTTCGCTGAGCCAGCCCTTGGCGTCGGCGCCGGCGTGATGGATCGGCAGCACGAATCCGTTGGGCGTGTTGAGCCCCTCGTCAAACACCCGCGCCATGCGCTTTCGCTCTTCGGGATCGGCCAGCTTGGAGTCGCCGGGATCGACATTGACCGGCAACGCCGCTTCCTTTTGCAGCCAATGCGCGGGGTCCTCGTACGCCGGCATGACGTAAGCAATATCGAGACCGAGCCGCTTCGCGGTGCCTTCCATCATCCGTTGCGCGTCAGCGATCCCGGCCTTGCGCGGATCGTCGATCTTCGCGATCAGATCGGCATTCTTCCAGATCGGCACGCCGTCCTTGCGCCAATAGAGCCCGAACGCCCAGCGCGGCAGGCTCTCGCCCGGATACCATTTGCCCTGCCCGTAATGCAGCAGCCCCCCCGGCGCGAAACGCGCATGCAGCTTGCGGATCAGTTCATCGGCCAGCGCCTGCTTGGTCGGGCCGACCGCTGCGATATTCCATTCCGGCGATTCCAGATCGTCGATGGAAACGAACGTCGGCTCCCCGCCCATGGTCAACCGCACGTCGTCGCGCCTGAGATCGGCATCGACCTGCTCGCCCAGACTGTCGAGGCGCGCCCAGGATTCATCCGAGAACGGCCGCGTGATCCGCGGCGCCTCGCGGATTCGCTTGACGCTCATCTCGAAGCCGAAATCGACATTGGCGAAGCCGGCGCTGCCCGAGATCGGCGCCGCCGAACGGTAGTGCGGCGTGGCGGCGACGGGTATGTGGCCCTCGCCCGTCAGCATGCCCGAGGTGACGTCGAACCCGATCCAGCCCGCGCCCGGAAGATAAACCTCGGCCCAGGCGTGCAGATCGGTGAAATCACTTTCGACCTCGCGCGGCCCTTCCACCGGATCGATGTCGGGACGCAACTGGATGAGATAGCCGGAGACGAAGCGCGCGGCGAGGCCGAGGTGACGGAAGATATGAATCAACAGCCACGCCGAGTCGCGGCACGACCCGGAGCCCGAGGCCAACGTCTCTTCCGGAGTCTGGATTCCCGGCTCCATGCGGATGACGTAGTTGATCTTGTTCCGAAGCTGCGCGTTGAGATCGACCAGGAAATTGACGGTGCTGTCGGCCTCGCGCGGAATCTCCTTCAGATAGGCGGCGAACAGCGGCCCCTGCTCGCCGGTGGCAAGATAGGGCGCCAGCTCGGTCTTGAGATCGCTGGTGTACTGAAACGGAAAACTGGTGGCGTAGCCTTCGACGAAGAAGTCGAAGGGATTGACCACGGTCATCTGCGCCGAGAAGTCGACCTCGATCTTGAGCTCGGTCGCCTTCTCCGGAAAGACGAAACGCGCCAGCCAGTTGCCTTGCGGATCCTGCTGCCAGTTCACGAAGTGATTGGATGGCGTGACCTTGAGCGAATAGCTCAGGATCGGCGTGCGCGTATGCGGCGCCGGGCGGAGGCGCACGGTTTGCGGGCCGAGATCGATCGGTCGGTCGTACCTGTAGTGCGTGACGTGATGCAGTGCGACGTAGATCGACACGGACCGGGAACTCCAGCAGCTTTTTTAAGCAGAACACCGGTTCCGGGCGGGATCAAGCACTAACAACGGGCATACCGTGCCTGAAGTAGAGGCGAATAGCGAGTAGCGAGTAGCAAGGCCTGCTACGCAGCCGTGCCCCTATTCACCACTCGCCATTCGCTACTCGCGGTTTCTCACATCGTCGCGCCCAGCACCCAGGGCGCGAACTCGGCGCCGCCGAAGTCAAAATTCTCGCTCTTGGTCGGCTGGCCCGATGCCGTCTTCAGCATCAGCTCGAAAATCCGCTGGCCGCACTGCTGCACGCTCTCCTCGCCGTCGAGGATGGTGCCGCAATTGACGTCCATGTCGTCTTCCATGCGCCGGTACATCGGCGTGTTGGTGGCGAGCTTGATCGAAGGCGCTGGCTTGCAGCCGAACACGCTGCCGCGGCCGGTGGTGAAGCAGACGAGATTGGCGCCGCCCGCCACCTGCCCGGTCGCAGCCACGGGATCGTAGCCTGGCGTATCCATGAACACGAAACCCTTTTTGGTGATGGGCTCGGCGTAATTGAGCACGTCGACCAGATTGGTGCTGCCAGCCTTGGCCATGGCGCCCAGCGATTTCTCCAGGATCGTGGTGAGGCCGCCGGCCTTGTTGCCGGGGCTCGGGTTGGCGTTCATCTCGGCGCCTTCGCGCTTCGTATATTCTTCCCACCACCGCATCAGGCCGACGAGCTTTTCGCCGACCTCGCGGCTGACCGCGCGCCGCGTCAACAGATGTTCGGCGCCATAGGTTTCCGGCGTCTCGGAGAGGATCACGGTGCCGCCATGGGCAACCAGCAGATCGCTCGCCGCGCCAAGCGCCGGATTGGCCGACACGCCGGAGTAACCGTCGGAGCCGCCGCATTGCAGCGCCACCGTCAACTCGCTGGCAGCTACTTTCTCGCGCTTCACCTTGTTGGCGTCGGTCAGCGCCTCCTTCACGAAGGCTACCCCGGCTTCCACCGTCTTGCGGGTGCCGCCAACTTCCTGGATGTCCATCGCGCGCAAACGTCCAGCGAGCTTCTGCTCCTGCATCAGTCCGCCGATCTGGTTGACCTCGCAGCCCAGCCCGAGCACGACGACGGCGGAGAAATTCGCATGCCGCGCGTAGCCGCCGAGCGTGCGACGGAGTAGCGCCAGCGGTTCGTCCTGCGTCATGCCGCAGCCGGTCTTGTGGGTCAGCGCCACCACGCCGTCGACATTGGGAAAATCGGCCAGCGGATTGTCGCCGGTGAACGGGTTCTTCTTGAACATGTCGGCGACGATGCCGGCGACATGGGCGCTGCAATTCACCGAAGTGAGGATGCCGATATAGTTGCGCGTCGCCACCCGCCCGTCGGCGCGGCGGATGCCCTCGAAGGTCGCGGGCAGATCGAAATTCGGCACCGGTTTGACGTCGACGCCGAACGCGTAATCCTTGGAAAAATCGCCCATGCCGCAGTTCTGGGTGTGCACGTGCTGCCCCGGCGCAATCGGCGCGGTGGCAAAGCCGATGATCTGGCCGTAACGCCGCACCGGCTCGCCCACGGCGATCGGCCTGATCGCCACCTTGTGGCCCGCCGGAATGCGCTCGACCGTGGTGATACCATCGGCGACGACCATGCCGGGCGGCAGGCTCGAGCGTGCGATCAGCACGCCGTCGTCGGGATGCAGGCGGATGACGGGTGCCGGGGTCATGGATGTCTCCTTTGAAGTGGGCGAATAGCGAATGGCGAGTGGCGAATAGTGCTACGCCGCTCTCTACCCCCATTCGCCATTCGCTACTCGCTATTCGCGCATCTTACGCCTTGCCGCCGGAATCCTTGCGGGTCTGGTTCACCTGCATTCTGGCGTAGGTCGACATCAGGCCGACCTCGTTCGACAGCGTCACCAGCTTGAAGCCCATGTTGACGGCGCGCGCCGCGCCCTCCGCGCCCGAGCAGTGGATGCCCGGATGGAGGCCACGCTTGCCGCACTCCTTGATGATCTTCTCGTAGATCTTGAGGATTTCCGGCTCATCGCCGTCGAGCTTCGGCGTCAGGCCGTAGGAGAAGCGGAGATCGGACGGGCCGATATAGACGCCGTTGATGCCCTCGACATCGAGGATGGCTTCCATGTTCTCCACCGCCGTCTTGGTCTCCATCATCGGCAGCAGCACGATCTCGTCATTGGCAGTCTGCTGGTACGAACCGGCGCTGCCGTACATGCCGGCGCGGATCGGGCCGTTCGAGCGCGTGCCCTTCGGCGGATATTTGGCGAACTGGACGAGGTCCTTGGCTTCCTTAGGGGTGTTGATCATCGGACAGATCACGCCATAGGCGCCGCCGTCGAGCACCTTGCCGATGATGCCGGGCTCGTTCCACGGCACGCGAACCATCGGCGTCAACGGATGGCCGTTCATCGCCTGAAAGCACTGCACCATCGAAAGGTAGTCCTGAACGCCGTGCTGCATGTCGACGGTCACACTGTCGAAGCCGCATTGCGCGATCACTTCGGCGGAGAAGCCCGACGGGATCGCGAGCCACGCGTTCACGACGGCCTTGCCCGAGGCCCAGACTTTCTTGACGTTATTGGTTGTCACTCTCTATTCCTCCTGTTGATCCAACCTTCCCGCCAGGGCGAGGAGCTTTTGCAACGCTCGCCATAACGGAGAATCACAATGCGGCCCGCTGAATGCTGGCCTCGCTGACGCCGACCTCGCGGGCGGTGTTCACAATCGCCGCCCAGGTGTCGTCCGGCAGCGGCACGCCGTTCCTGGTGCGCTCCGCGCGCATCTTCCGTTCGGGATCGCCGGGCACCAGCACGCTCTCGATGCCCGCGATCGGCTTGGTCTGCCGGATGAAGTCAGTATAGCGCGCGATTTCCTCGTCGAAGTAATTGCTGGTGTCGATCACCTTGGGGTCGACATAAAAGGCGAGCATGCCGTTGGCGAACTGCCGGCCGCCCGACGTCGCGCCGGTGCCGGTGAGTGCGCCACCGAGCAGTTCGCAGATGAACGCGAGCCCGGAGCCCTTGTGCTCGCCGAACGCGCGGATCGCGCCCGTTCCCTTGGTATGGTCGCGCGGCCCATCCGGCGTGTAGGAGCCGTAGAGCACCGACGGCTCCTCGCTCAGCGTGCCGTCGGCATCGACCAGCGCACCGGCCGGCAGCTTTTTGCCGCCGCGGCTTGCCACCAGCACCTTGCCTTCGGCAACAACCGAGGTGGCAAAATCGAGCACGATCGGATCCTGCCCCTTGCGCGGGATTCCGACGCAATAGGGCGCGGTCGACAGCCGCTTCTGGACGCCGCCATAAGGCGCCACCAGCAGCGAGCCCGCGGCGTTGACGAAGTGAACCGACACCAGTCCTTCGGCGGCTGCCATTTCGGCCCAGTCGCCGACGCGGCCGATATGCCCGGCGTTGCGCAGCGCGACGGCTGACAGCCCTGCCTTCTTGCACTTCTCGATCCCGGTCCGCACCGCAAACGGCGTCACGGTCTGGCCATAGCCGAACTTGCCGTCGACCACGGCGAGCGACGGCGTATCGACGACGATCTCGGGAGTCTGGTTGGGAATGACGTTACCCGTCCTCTTCCAGCGGACATAGACCGGAACCCGGATTACGCCGTGGCTGTCATGGCCGGTGAGATTGGCGGTCGTGAGATAGGTGGCGATGCGCCTGGCTTCTTCGGGCGAGGATTCCGAATGGGAAAAAACCTCGGCAACGAAGTCGATCAGATTGTTGACCTGGATGGTGACCATATCCGGATTGCAGCCTTGTCCTTGCGTCGGGAAAGCCGGCGCTGTCGGCGGCGAACCCTTTCGAACTCCCGCGCCGATTTTCACGACCGGCTTGGCCGGCACTTTGATCGAAAAATCCCGCGCGTGTCTACCGCCACAGTCGCATTAGACGAATGATCGCAATCATTTGGCCGCCTGCTATGCATAGGACTGGTAGCATCATGCAGATTTGTGATTACTCCTCGGCCTCGACCTCCGCCTCGTCAGACATTCCCATCTCGGCAAGGCTGCGCTCCAGTTCGCCCAGCATGTCCTGCAATTCGGCGAGCTTGCGGGCGCCAAAGCGGCCGGTGATTTCGGCGTAGATCGCCTCCGACGTGGGCGCGACGGCCTCGATCAATTTCAGCCCCTTCGGCGAGATCGACACCACGCCGCGCCGCAGATCGGCCTCGGCCGCGCGGCGCTCGATCAGGTCGCGCGCTTCGAGATCGCGCAGGATCCGCGACAGGCTGGGTCCGAGCAGGAACGCAACGCGCGCCAATTCCGTGACCTCGATGGTATCCACCGCCGTCAGCGCACGTAGAATCCGCCATTGCTGTTCGGTCAGTCCGTGATTGCGCAGAGAAGGCCGGAATTGCCGCATCACCGCTTCGCGCGCGCGCAGCAGCGCCATCGGCAGCGAGCGCGAGAATTCACGCATCGGCACGCCGTGGCCCTCGCCTGCTTTCCTGCTTGCCATCTTTAATCGTCCACCATCCGGAATCGTCGATCGTGCAAAGGTATTTTTTTGCGGCGCAGCAAGCATCAAATCAGCTTGCGAATATCATTTAACATGTTAACTATATTTCGGCACCCTCTTTTTTGCCTGAGCCATCGCACCATGCCGCACTTCACGATTGAATATTCAGCCAATCTCGATGGGCCCGTCGACATGGGCCTCGTCGTGGAGCTTGTCCGCAAGGCCGCGGTCGAGACCGGCATTTTCCCGCTCGGGGGCATTCGCGTCCGCGCCATCAAATGCGAGCACTATGCCATCGCCGACGGCAACAAGGGTTTTGGCTTCCTGGACATGGTCCTGCGGCTTGGCGAGGGACGCGACCTCGCGACCCGGAAGAAGGCCGGCGAGCATATTTTCGAGGTCCTGTCGGCCTATCTTGATCCGGTGTTCGCGGACAGCAAGTTCGCGCTGTCGTTCGACATGCAGATCAACGACAAGGAAACCAGCTGGAAGCGCAACAACATCCACGAAGCTTTGAGGTAGAGACAGCCCATGGATAAAGCCTCACCCAAGGACGTGTTTCAGGCCAACCGCGACCGCGCAGCTCCACTGCTCGCCAAGCTGAAGTCCGAGGGCATCGGGCATATGATCGACGGCAAGACCGTGCCGTCCATCTCCGGTCAGACATTCGAGACCAGATCGCCGATCGACGGCGCAGTGCTGGCATCGGTTGCACGCGGCAATGCCGAAGACATCGATCGTGCAGCGACGGCCGCTAGCCTCGCCTTCAAATCCTGGCGCGACATGTCTGCGGCGATGCGGAGGAAGTTGCTGCATCGCGTGGCCGACGCGATCGAGGACAATGCCGACGACATCGCGGTGCTGGAATGCATCGACACGGGCCAGGCGCACCGCTTCATGGCCAAGGCCGCGATCCGGGCTGCCGAAAATTTCCGCTTCTTCGCCGACAAATGCGCCGAGGCGCGCGACGGGCTCAGCACGCCGAGCGAGGAGCACTGGAACATCTCCACCCGGGTGCCGATCGGCCCGGTCGGCGTGATCACGCCCTGGAACACGCCGTTCATGCTGTCGACCTGGAAGATTGCACCGGCGCTCGCCGCCGGCTGCACCGTCGTGCACAAGCCTGCGGAATGGTCGCCGGTGACGGCGGACCTGCTGGCGAAGCTTGCGAAGCAGGCGGGCCTGCCCGACGGCGTGCTCAACACAGTCCACGGCATGGGCGAGGAAGCCGGCAAGGCGCTGACCGAGCATCCCGCCATCAAAGCGATCGGCTTCGTTGGCGAGAGCGCCACCGGCTCCGCGATCATGGCGCAGGGCGCGCCGACGCTGAAGCGCGTGCATTTCGAGCTCGGCGGCAAGAACCCCGTGATCGTGTTCGACGACGCCGATCTCGACCGCGCGCTCGACGCGGTGGTCTTCATGATCTACTCGCTCAACGGCGAGCGCTGCACCTCGTCGAGCCGCCTGCTGGTCCAGGAAGGCATCGCCGGGAAATTCATCGAGAAACTCACCGCGCGGGTGAAGGCGCTGAAGGTCGGGCATCCCCTCGATCCCTCCACCGAAATCGGCCCGCTGATCCACGAGCGGCATCTCGCAAAAGTCTGCAGCTATTTCGACGTCGCAAGGAAAGATGGCGCCACCATCGCCGTGGGCGGCAAGCCTCATGACGGACCCGGCGGCGGGCATTATGTGCAGCCGACGCTGGTCACTGGCGCGCACTCAAAAATGCGGGTGGCGCAGGAAGAAGTGTTCGGCCCGTTCCTCACCGTGATCCCGTTCAAGGACGAGAACGATGCGATCGAGATCGCCAACGGCGTGCAGTACGGCCTGACAGGTTACGTCTGGACCGGCGACATGGGCCGCGCACTGCGGGTGGCCGATGCATTGGAGGCCGGCATGATCTGGCTCAACTCCGAAAACGTCCGCCATCTGCCGACACCGTTCGGCGGCATGAAATCGTCGGGCATCGGCCGCGACGGCGGCGACTATTCGTTCGACTTCTACATGGAAACCAAACACGTCTCGCTCGCGCGCGGGACGCACAAGATTCAGAAACTGGGAATTTAGAACTCACCGTCGTTCCGGGGCGCGAAGCGAACCACAGATGTGCAATTGCACATCGGGGAACCCCGAGATTCCGGGTTCAGCCCGCGGGCTGCCCCGGAATGACGAACCAACCAAGGGAACGCTCATGCCCGTGCCGACGCACATCTTCGATCCCCCCTTTAACATCATCCGTTGCAGCCACGCCGTGCTCGACGTCACCGACCTCGACAAGAGCCGCGCGTTCTACGAGACCACCGTCGGCCTTCATGTCGAGGATGCCGACGACAAGGCGGTGTACCTGCGCGGCGCCGAGGAGCACCAGCACCACTCGCTGGTGCTGCGAAAAGCCCCGGTGGCCGCCTGCAGCCGTCTCGGCTTCAAGGTCGGCAATGACGGCGATCTCGACAAGGCGGCGAGCTTCTTTTCCGAAAACGGCATTGCCTATGCGTTTGCCGATCAGCCGTTCCAGGGCCGCACGCTGCAGTTCACCGATCCCGCCGGCTTCCAGCTCGAACTCTACGCGACGATGGACAAGCGCCCCCACCTGCTGCGGCGCTACGACCTCTATAAAGGCTGCCATCCGCAGCGGCTCGATCATTTCAACGTCTTTGCGCCGGAAGTGCAGAACACCGTCGACTTCTACGCCCGGCTTGGCTTCCGCCTCACCGAATACGGCGAGGAAGACGGGCCGAACGGGCGGATCGCGGCGGCCTGGATGCATCGCAAGGGCAACGTCCATGACTTCGCCATCACCAACGGCCGCGGCCCTCGCCTGCATCATTTTGCCTATTGGGTACCCACGGCGATGAACGTCCTGCACCTCTGCGACGTCATGGCCTCCAGCGGCTACCTGAAGAACATCGAGCGCGGCCCCGGACGCCACGGTATTTCGAACGCATTCTTCCTTTATGTCAGGGATCCCGACGGCCATCGCCTCGAACTCTACACCAGCGACTATTTCACCGGCGATCACGACCATGAACCGCTGCGCTGGTCGCTGAAGGACCCGCGCCGGCAGACACTGTGGGGCGCGCCGGCGCCGCGCTCCTGGTTCGAGGAAGGCACGCCTTTCACGGGCCAAAAGGTGCGCGAACCGGCCTTTGTCGCCGAAGTCACGATTGCGGACTGATGGATTAGAAATGGCTCCTCCCCGTCTCGCCACCTTCACCGTCAACGGCTCGCAGAAATATGGCGCCGTGATCGATTCCGGCATCGTCGATCTCTCCGCGCGTTTCGGAAAGGAATTTCCGACGCTGCGCGAAGCCATCGCCGCCGGCGCGTTGATGAAACTCTCCGAGCACGCCGCGCGGCACCAGCCGGACCATGCGCTCGATGCGATCAGTTGGCAGCCGCCGATCCCGTCGCCGGAAAAGATCATCTGCATCGGCGTGAACTACCCGGATCGCAACGCCGAGTACAAGGACGGCCAGGACGCGCCGAAATATCCGAGCATGTTCATGCGGACGCCACGCTCCTTTGTCGGCCACAACGCACCGCTGATCCGCCCGCGCGTTTCACCTCAGCTCGATTACGAGGGCGAACTGGTGCTCGTCATCGGCAAGGCCGGCCGGCACATCAGGGAGGCTGACGCGCTCGATCACATCGCCGCCGTCACCCTGTGCAACGAGGGCACCATTCGCGACTGGGTCCGGCACGCCAAGTTCAACGTCACGCAGGGCAAGAATTTCGATTCCACCGGCAGCCTCGGGCCGTGGCTCGTGCCCTATACCGACGAAAGTCAGATCGCGGACATCCGCCTGACCACGCGGGTGAATGGCGAGACCCGGCAGGACGACCGCACCGGGCGGTTGATCTTCGGCTTCCGCTACCTCATCAACTATCTCTCGACCTTCACCACGCTGGTGCCCGGTGACGTCATCGTGACGGGAACGCCGACCGGCGCCGGTGCGCGGTTCGATCCGCCGCGCTATCTCAAGCCCGGCGATGTCATCGAGGTTGAAGCCGATGGCATAGGCGTGCTCAAGAACGGCGTGGCCGACGAAGCCTGATCAATCCTGCAAATGGCAAGCGAGTGGATAGCACAATGACCCCAACCTCCGGCGGCGAAGCAATCGTCAACGGCCTTGTCGCGCATGGCGTCGATACCGTGTTCGGCCTGCCGGGCGCGCAGATTTACGGCCTGTTCGACGCCTTTCATCAGGCACAGCTGAAGGTGATCGGCGCCCGACATGAGCAGGCCTGCGGCTACATGGCGTTCGGCTACGCGCGTTCATCGGGAAAGCCCGGCGTTTTCAGCGTGGTGCCCGGCCCCGGCGTGCTCAATGCGAGCGCGGCGCTGCTCACCGCCTTCGGCTGCAACGAGCCCGTCATGTGCCTCACCGGCCAGGTGCCGACGAATTTTCTCGGCAAGGGCCGCGGCCATCTGCACGAGATGCCGGATCAATTGGCGACGCTGCGTACCTTCGTCAAATGGGCCGACCGCATCGAATATCCCGACACGGCCCCTGCCATGGTGTCGCGCGCGTTTCAGGAAATGATGTCGGGACGGCGCGGCCCGGTTTCGCTGGAAATGCCGTGGGACGTCTTCACCCAGCGCGCGCAGGTGGGTGCTTCCAAGGTGCTCGACACCCTGCCCGCGCCGCGGCCCGACCCTGACCGCATCAAGGCCGCCGCTGCACTGATCAAGGGCAGCAAGCGGCCGATGATCTTTGTCGGCAGCGGCGCGATCCATGCGCGCGAGGAGATCCTCGAACTCGCCGAGATGATCGACGCACCCGTGGTGGCGTTCCGCAGCGGGCGCGGCATTGTCTCCAACGCTCACGAACTCGGGCTGACGATGGCGGCGGCCTATAAGCTGTGGCCGAGCACCGATCTGATGATCGGGATCGGTACGCGGATGGAATTGCCCGCATCCGGATTCCGCTGGCCGTACCAGCCGCAGGGGTTGAAATCCGTCCGGATCGATATCGACCCGGTGGAAATGCGCCGGCTTGTGTCCGACGCGCCAGTGGTCGCGGACGCCAGGGCCGGCACCGCCGAACTGGTCGCAGCCGTCAAGAAGACCGGCTACGGCAAGTCCAGCGGCCGGCGCGCCGAGATCCGCGAGGCCACCGCAGCGGCGCAGCAGGAGATCCAGAAGATCCAGCCGCAGATGGCGTATCTGAAAATCCTGCGCGAGGTGCTGCCGGCCAACGCGATCGTCACCGATGAACTGTCGCAGGTCGGCTTCGCCTCCTGGTACGGCTTTCCCGTCTATGAGCCGCGCACCTTCATCACGTCGGGTTATCAGGGCACGCTCGGCTCAGGCTTCCCGACGGCATTGGGCGCCAAGGTCGCGAACCCGGACAGACCGGTGGTCGCGATCACCGGCGACGGCGGCTTCATGTTCGCGGTGCAGGAACTGTCGACGGCCGTGCAGTTCAAGATCGGCGTGGTGACGCTGGTGTTCAACAACAACGCCTACGGCAATGTCCGCCGCGACCAGCGCCAGCATTTTGACGGCCGCGTGGTTGCATCGGACCTGGTTAATCCTGATTTCGTCAAGCTCGCCGAATCCTTCGGCGTTGGCGCCGCGCGCGTCACCTCGCCGGATCATTTCCGTCCCGCGCTGGAAAAGGCGCTGGCCGACGGCGGGCCATATCTGATCTCGGTGGAAGTGCCGACGGATTCGGAAGTGAGCCCGTGGGCGTTCATTCATCCGCCGAAGCCGTAGCGCCCGTCATTCCGGGATGGTCCGAAGGACCAGACCCGGAA
>DAIMKE010000022.1:0-16373 GCA_036721875.1 Bradyrhizobium sp.
CCTGCAGCCAGTGCGCGCTGCTCGCGGCGCGGATCCATGCCGCCGACGCAGGAAACGACACGCGCATCCGCATGCTGATAGAGCCAGGCCAGTTCGCGATGGACCTGAAGCGCCAGTTCGCGCGTCGGCGCGACGATCAGCGCCAGGGGAGCCGCAGCCCGCTCGAAGCGCTCGGCGCCATCGAGCAGGTTGTTTGCGATCGCCAGACCATAGGCAACCGTCTTGCCCGAACCGGTCTGCGCCGAAACCAGCAGATCGCGGCCGTCAGCGTCGTCGGCCAGCACCGCGGTCTGGACCTGTGTCAGCCGATCGAAGTTGCGTTCCGCCAAGGCTCGGGCGAGCGGCGGTGAGGTGGGTAATAATGTCACGAGATGTCAGACCCTGATTGGCTCTATCAGCCGGAAATGTTGAATACCGCCCCGAACCGAAAATGGCTCGAAGCCGCGCATTTCACGAAGCGCAGCCGTACGGCCTGACCGATTTCACTGAGGTGGGGATGCTTTAGGCGAAATCCAGCCGGGACGCCATTCATTCTTTGCAGGCCAGCCGATCACTTCTACACTATGGTTTCCGGTCATTTCCCCAGAGGGCCGCTGCCGTGACCCCGTTCAGGACCATTCGCGCCCGTGCCGAGAAGCGCAAGGGCGGCCCCAAGGCGCTGGCCCGCCTGCTGCCGCCGAAGCCCGATCCGAAGGCACTCGCCAAACTCGGTGACGACCGAATTCTGGCAGAGATGACCAGGCGGGTGTTTTCGGCGGGCTTTGCCTGGAGCGTGATCGAGACCAAGTGGCCGGGGTTCGAGAAGGCGTTCCTCGGCTTCAAGCCCGGCCCGCTGACGCTGCAACCGGACGATTTCTGGGACGCGCTGATGAAGGACACGCGCATCGTCCGCAACGGCGCCAAGATCATGTCGGTGCGCGCCAATGCCGGCTTCGTCAGGGATATCGCGAAGGAGCACGGCAGCTTCGGCAAGTTCCTCGCGAACTGGCCATCCTCTGACGAGGCGGGCCTGCTGGAATTGCTTTCCAAGCGCGGCAGCCGGCTTGGCGGCAATACCGGCCAGATGATGCTGCGCTTCATCGGCTGGGACGGGTTCGTGACGTCGAGGGATGTCGTGCTTTGCCTGCGCGACGCCGGGCTCGACATCGCGGAGACAGTCACCTCCAAGCGCGACCTTGCCAAGGTGCAGGCTCAGTTCAATGCCTGGGCCGAGGAGAGCGGTCTGCCTTTCGTACAGATTTCGCGGATCTGCGCGATGTCGATCGGCGAGAACTATGCGGCCGAGAAGCTCGCGAGCATGGTCGGCGCGGATGATTAGCCTCAGATCACGACGAACCCGTGGGTGCCGTCGCGACGGAGCTGTTCGACGAGGCCGTATTCCCAGTCGAGATAGGCCTGCATCGCGCTTTCCTTGACATCGGTACCTTCATAGGGGCGTCGATAGCGGTGTGACGGATCGGGCTTCGGGATGACATGCGGCGGTCCGACTTCGAGGGCACCGTCATGGCCGCCTTCGAGCACGTTGGCCTCCCACCCCATCTGCGCGAGCCAGGACGCGGTCATGTCCGCGCGGACGCGCCTGTTATCCGTCAGTACGATGCGCGCGCCACGCACGGGCGCAGCCATATCGATCTCCTGCACCAGTTGCCCGCCGGCATAGTGGCGAAAGCCAGCGAGGTGGCCGGCAGTGTATTCTTCTTCCGAGCGGACATCGAAGCGATACAGCGTGCGGTCGGTCTGCGCCTGCAGCGCGGCCATTTCGCCCTTGCCGATATGCCGGACACCGGCGCGGTAGGCGACGTCGCGCGCATTGGCTTCTGCGCCCCCGATGGCGCCGATCTCGCCGCGCCTGCCGGAGCCGTGCTCGAGATTTTTCCTGGCCAGAGTCCAACCGATCGTTCCGTTGCGCAGCGCGCGCACCTTGTTCGTGACGCCAGCATTGATCAGCGACTGGGCGCCGATGATCGATCGTGTACGTCCGGCGCAATTGACGATGATGGTGGTCTCGGGGTCCGGCGCGGCGCGGCCGGCGCGCAGCACCAGTTCCGCGCCGGGCACGCTGACGGAGCCCGGAATGTTCATGATGGCGTATTCATCGAAGCGCCGGACATCGAGGATTGCAATATTGGCGTCGCTTTCGATCAGGGCCGCGACTTCTTCCGCGGCCAGCGACGGCGTATGGCGCCGCGACTCCACCAGTTCGCCAAAAGCCTTGGCGTAGGAATTGACGTCCTCGAACAGTTCGTAGCTCGCCAGTGTCCAGCCTTGCAGCCCGCCCTCAAGCTGGCGGACACGGGTGTAGCCCAGCGTCGCAAGCTGTTCGGCCGCCACCGGCACGAGGCCTTCGCCGGCATCATAGAGGACGATCGGCACGTCCTTGCGCGGCAGCCTTGCCGCCGCTTCCAGCGCAATTCTGTCGGCGGCCATGTTGGCGGCAAACAGCGGATGACCGGTAGCAAACACGGCCTCGTGCCTGACATCGAGCAAGGCGATTTCATCGCGCAGCAGCAGGGCGGATCGGACTTGGCTGGGGGTGACGGATGGCAGGGTCATGACTGGATTTCTTGTTTGGGGTCGTTCTTCCTAGATAGCAGCATCGGCGACGGCACGTCATCCCGGACAAGGACGTTAACGCTCCTGTCATCGCTGCATTGATCTAATTGCACCGGGCTTGCCAAAACGACGTATGATGCGGGCCGCATTGAACATTCAGGCAATCGATGGATCTCAAACAATTGCGGACTTTTCGCGCCGTAGCCGAACTCGGCAGCCTCAGCAAGGCGGCGGACCGGCTTCGCGCGGCCCAACCTGCGCTCAGTCGGCACATCAAGCTGCTGGAACACGAGCTGCGCGTCGAGCTGTTCGTCCGCAACGGGCGAGGCATGCTCCTGACCAGCGCCGGCCGCATGCTGCTCGACCGCACCACCGGGCTCATCCGCCAGATCGAGCAGGTCAGCGACGATCTCAAATCCGCCAACGGCAACCCGTCGGGCCGCGTCATCCTCGGGCTGGTGCCGACGGTGAGCGCCGTCCTGTCCGGACGATTTGCCCGCCGCGTCCTCGACGAGTTCCCCGATATCTCGCTGCGCATCGTCGAGAGCTATGGCGGGCACCTCGTCGAATGGCTGCATCGCGGCGAAATGGATCTGGCCATCATCTACGGCCCGGCTGTGGATCTGCACCTATCGGTCCAGTCGGTCGGACGCGAGGATATCGCCGTGGTCGGGCCACCGGGATCGGGCCTCAACAAGCGCAAGCAGGTCGACCTCAAATGGCTGGTGAAGCAGAAGCTCATCCTTCCGAGCATCTCGCACGGCCTGCGCGCGCTGCTGGAAAAGGCCGCTGCGCGAGAGCGGCTGAAGCTGACGCCGTTGATCGAGGCCGATTCCTACCGCGCCCAGATCAGCCTGATGGAGCAGGGCCTCGGCTATACGCTGCTGCCGCCTTCCGCGATCCGCACCGAGGTCGCGGCGAAACGCCTGGAGATGGCGGCGCTCGTCAATCCTTCGGTGTCGCGCGAACTGATCCTGGCCTCGCCGATCGCTCATCCCCCGTCGATCGCAACAACCACGATCGCCACGCTTGTCATGTCGGAGATTCAACAGCTCTCCAAGGAGGGCCTCTGGAAAATCAACATGACGGCGTAGCGAGCCTGTATTCACTTTCGTCATGGCCGGACTCGTCCCGGCCATCCACGACTTTCTTGTATAATGGCAGATAAGACGTGGATGCCCGGGACATCTAGCGCGAAGACGCGCTTCTGCCCGGGCATGACGGCTTCGTGCAGTTTACACCTCGCCCTCAATTAAACAGTGCTTCGTCGCCGAGCACCGATTGCCGGAAGCGCGATGTCAGGATGACGCCGTCGGCCGGTGGCATCACGAACACCAGCGCTTCGGGATTGATCTTGATCTGCGCGAATGCCGTTCCCCGCCCCTCGTGCGCGAGGTCGCGCAACTCGGTGACTTCGGCCATGGTGCGAACGACGCGCGAGGTGCGGATTCCGCAGGCGGTCGCGATCGCGGCGAGGTCGACGCCGGAAGCGGTCGGCGTCTTCTGCATGCCGGTCTCGCCGAAGCGCTCATTGTCGAGCACGGCGATGGTCAGGTTCTTCGGGGCCTCCACCGCGATGGGTGCGAGCGAGCCGACGTTCATCAGCATCTCGCCGTCGCCGGTGATGACCAGCACCCGGCGCTTCGGCTGCGCCAGCGCCAACCCGAGCCCCATCATGGACGCTCCACCCATGGCGCCCCAGAGCGGGAAATTATTGGCGTGATCGCCGGCAGCTGAGACATCCCAGTTCGGCGCGCCGAGGCCGGCAATGACGAGCAGGTCGCGCCGGTCACGCACGAGTTCGTTGACGACATCGCGGCGATGCAAGAGTGCGTTTGGATTGTTCATTTGCGGGCAAGCTCCTTGAAGTTCTTGGCACCGAGCACGCGCTGTCCGAGCAGGACCGCGACCGGCTTCCAGGTGTTGAAGGCGAGATGCGCCGCGCCCTGCACGGTGGAAGCGACGAGATCAGGCTCGTCCACCTTGTTGACGATCACGCCCATTGCTTCGAGCGAGGGCCGCGTGCCCTGTCCCATCGGGATCTGCCATGGATTGAACTCGCCCCAATCGCCGCGCATGGTGACGATCATCAATAGCGGCATGTGGCAGATGACAGGCAGCGACAACATGTTGATGCAGTTGCCGACGCCGCTCGACTGCAGCAGAAGCACGCCGCGCTCGCCGCCGAGCCACGCGCCGGCCAGCATCGCGACGCCCTCTTCCTCGGTCGTCAGCGTGACGACGCGCGTCTCCGGATCGGCCTCGAAGGAGCGGATCAGTCGGCTATGGCCGGCGTCCGGCACCATGGCGACCTGGCGAATGCCGGCATCCTTGAGTACCTTGTAAATTTCGTCCGGCCACGTCGGCAGTGGCGCCTCACTCCGTGATTTTGCTGCTTCCGCCATAGGGGTTCCGCTTCCTCTTTCGATTCCCGACTTGGGTTGAACGGACAATAGATCGCGGCGGCTAGTTGAGGAATTTGAATGTGGACATGGCTTCTATCGCAAAATTGAAAGGCTGGTGCAGCTGTCTCGGGCCTCGCGGCTTGAGACGGCAGCATCACGACCTTCTCAGGTTGAGGAAGGTTGGCTCGCTGGTTCCACGCCATTGCGAGCGCAGCGAAGCAGTCCATGTCTCAGCCCGGGCCTGGGGACTTACAGACACAATCGCGACACTCCGCGAGACATCTATACTCATAATCCCCGACTGCGGCACAATTCCAGGGTTGGCGCCCAGCCTTCGCATTGTTATGGGTTCGGCCTGGTCCAATTCATCCCGGTTTCCGGCTGCGGGGATGGTGGTAACGGCAGCTGCAGCAGGGAAATGGGGAATGCAATTGCCAATGGCGCGGTCGGGACATCCAGACGAAATGGGTGCCTATCGCCCGGACATCGATGGCCTGCGAGCGATCTCCATTCTGCTGGTCGTCGGATTTCACGCCCAGCCTTCGCTGGTCCCCGGCGGATTCATCGGGGTTGATATTTTTTTTGTGATCTCGGGTTTCCTGATCACTCGCATCATTCTCTCGCAAATCAAAACCAATACCTTCTCGTTCCTGGGATTCTACTCTCGCCGGATTCGGCGGATATTTCCGGCGCTCATCGTCGTCATGGCCGCCACCTTCCTGTTCGGCTGGTTTGTTCTTCTGCCGGACGGCTTTTCCCTGCTCGGGAAGAACATGGCGGCCGGCGTTGCGTTCGCATCCAATCTGTTTCAACTCACACAGCTCGGCTATTTTGCTCCGGACGCGACCGAAAATCCCCTCCTGCACCTTTGGTCGTTGGGCATCGAGGAACAGTTCTACATCTTCTGGCCACCGGCTCTCTTGCTGATCGGATGGAAGTGGCGCCGAACCTTGATGGGAGCCATCGCCACGGCATCGTTTGGCGTCAGCCTCCTGATTTTCTTCGGCTACAAGGATTGGTCCTTTTACTCGCCAATACCGAGAGCATGGGAGTTGTTGGCCGGCGGCATTCTCGCCACCAACTACTCCGATGCCTTGGGGCGCGGAAGGCAGCGCTTCCCGCAACTCGAGAACCTGCTGGCAGCGATTGGCGCTGCGGCTATTTTTCTTGCTGCGATGACGCTCAACAAGGAAAGCCTGTTTCCGGGCGTCTATGCGCTGTTGCCGGTGCTTGGCGCGGTGCTGATTATTCTCTCGCCAAATTCCCTGCTGAACAGGACTTTTCTATCCAACCCGCAGATGGTCCTGATCGGACTGATCAGCTATCCGCTATATCTCTGGCACTGGCCGCTATTGTCCTATCTCGGGATTGTGCGGAACGGAAATCCAAACGCGGTGGAGATTTGGGCTGCCGTTCTCGTTGCGATCGTCCTGTCATGGCTCACATTTCGCTTTGTCGAGATTCCACTTCGTCAGCAGAAAAATACAACGCCGAAATTGGCGTTCGGATTGCTCGCGATCGGCATGGTGGGGATCGTGACGGCAACGGCATCTGGTTTTGGATTTCGCTTTCCACCAGAAATTCGCGATATCGCGCAGCTGGCGCCGCACGGCAATGCCGGGTTCAGTGACAAGTGCTTCCTCGACGTATCTGGGTCTGAATTCAACTCAAGCTGCATCGAACCGGGCAACAAGCCACTCGTACTCCTGTGGGGTGATTCCACCGCGGCAGCGCTTTACCCGGGACTGAAGAATGCTCAGGCAACCGTTCCGTTTCGCCTGGCTCGCTTCACGGCATCGGCGTGCCCGCCCATCCTGGCGGCCGGCTCCGATGCCAGGTGTGACGCCGCCAATCAAGTCGTATTCGATCTGATTAAATCATCACGTCCCGAGATCGTGCTGCTACACGCATGGTGGGATGGCTACAAGGATCTCGAGAAGCTCCAGGAAATGATCGGCCAGCTAAAGGCCCTCGACGTCAAGCGAGTCGTCATTTTGGGACCGGTACCGGTCTGGAAGCGCACACTTCCCCATACGCTGGTGAACTTCTACCGATTGCGGCACACAATCGCGGACAGAATAGCCGCAGGCGTGTCCGGCCCCGAGGGCGATGCACGAATGGAAGCATTCAGCAAGTCCGCCGGGACGGAATACATCTCGGCTTGGCACACGCTGTGCGACTCGGAAGGATGCATGACGCGCGTTGGCCCATCGGCAAACGACGTCATAATTACCGACAACGTGCATCTATCGGACACCGGATCGAACTTCCTGATCGAGGGCATAAAGAGAAGTCTCTTTCCCTGCCCTGAGTTTTGCCAGGAGCAGATCTTGCGCAAATAGCGGGCGTCGTTTGTCGGTGACACCGACAGACCGCGAGGTGCGGATCGAAGCACATTACTTCGGCTTGGAATCCGGCGGACAGTTCGGATCGACCTTCAGCGGCTTGCCCCCGCTCTGCACCGTGGGCGCAGCCGAGTTGGATCCGCCGGCTTCCGGCAGTACGGCACTCTTTCCAACGGCCATGGAGTTGGCTGTTTTTTCCTCGCCGCTTCCGGTCGTCGCCGCCGACGTCGTCGTACATGCCGTCTCCGGCTTTTCGCTCGACGCCGCAGTAGACTGTGCGGCCGCAGTGCTCACGCTCAATATTCCTGCGAAGATCGCTGCCGAGACGCGGATCATCTTTTTCTCCAGTGGCCGGAAAGTACCCATTTGGAGGAAAACATTCTGGTGCAACGAAGGTTCCGGGAAGCTGCGACATTGCGGTCATCCTGCCGCAGGCGGTATGATGGGGATCGTCAGACCAAGCGGCGCAGGACCCGGGAGACTGGCTTTCCCCGTGAATTGACCGCCCCGCCAGTCGCCAAGGAACAAGGACATGACCATCGACCTGACGCGCCGCACGCTGCTTCACCTCGCCGGCGCCTCATCGCTCGGCGCAGCAGCCGCTGCCGCGGCGCAGGCGGAGGGCACGGCGAGCGAGGGCGGACCGACGTTCGCCAGCCGCACGCCGATGCGCATCGGCATGGTCACGCTGCGCGTGCGCGACCTCGACAAGGTCGCCGATTATTATCGCGATGCGATCGGGCTGACCGTCATGACGCGCACGGCAACCGGCGCCCGTCTCGGCGCGGGGGGCGTGCCGTTGCTCGACCTCGAACGGCGCCAAGGCGCGGCGCGCGAGCCGCGAAACGCAGCCGGCCTCTATCACACCGCATTCCTGATGCCGACGCGCAAGGACCTCGCGCGCTGGCTGGTGCACGCGGCGGCGAACAGGATTGCGCTGAGCGGCTTCGCCGACCACCTTGTGAGCGAGTCCGTCTATCTCGACGATCCCGAAGGCAATGGCATCGAGGTCTATGCTGATCGCGCGCCCGAGCTCTGGCAATGGAACGCAGGCACGGTCACGATGGCGACCGACCCGCTCGACATCGATGGCCTGCTGGCGCTCACACAGACGCGCACGACCAGCTACGGCGGGGCGCCGGACGGCCTACGCATCGGCCACATGCACCTTCGCGTCGGCGACCTCGAACAGGCGAATCGTTTCTATGGCGGCGTCATCGGCTTCGACCCGACTCGCAAACGTACCGGCGCCGCGTTCTTGTCCTCGGGGCGCTACCACCATCACCTCGGCGTCAACGTCTGGCAAAGCCAGGGCGCCGGAAGTCGCGACGACACCGCCACGGGATTGGCATGGTTTTCGCTGGAGATTGCGACGCAGGATATCCTGCAAGCGCAGGAGCAGCGGTTGCAGCGGGCGGGTGCACCGGCTGTGGCGATCGCTGACGGCATCGAGACAACCGATCCCTGGGGCACCAAAGTGCGGCTGATTAGGATTTGACAGTACTGACAACAGATCGATTAACCCGCGCTGCGTAATAGGGTGCAAAGTTGCGCCGAGAGGATGAGTTTGATGAATCTACCGATGAGTTGGGATGAGTGGGCGCAGCACGATGGCGTCGCGCTGGCCGCGCGCGTCAGCAAGGGCGAACTGACCGCCGCCGAGCTCGCAGCGCAGGCTGCGGCCGGCATCGCCAAGGTGGATCCTACGTTGTCGGGCGTGGTTGAAGTGTTCGAAGACGCGGTCGCCGATCCATCCCTTGACGGCACCAATCTCGATGGCCCCTTCGCCGGCCTGCCGTTCCTGATGAAGGATCTCGGCCCCACCATGAAGGGCCGCCTGCAGGAAATGGGCTCGCGCATCATGCGCGGCAATCGCGCCACCGCTGATACGTTCATGACCAGGAAGATTCGCGGCGCCGGCCTCAACCTGATCGGGCGGACCACCACACCGGAATTTGGGGTCTGCAGCTCGGCGGAAAATCCCGCCGTCTACATCACGCGCAACCCCTGGAATACCGACTACACCACCTGCGGATCGTCGGCCGGCAGTGCCGCCATGGTCGCTGCCGGCGCGGTGCCGATCGCGCATGCGACCGACGGCGGTGGCTCGATCCGGATCCCCGCAGGCGTCAACGGCAATATCGGGCTGAAAGTATCGCGCGGCGTGTTCTCGCTGTCGCCGCTCTTGTCCGACCTCAGCGGGCTGGTCTCCATTCAGGGCTGCCAGTCGCGAACGGTGCGCGACACGGCAGCCTTCGTCGATGCCTGCCGTGGCCCCGCGCCCGGCGAATTCATGCCGTTCTGGAGTCCGCCCGAGCCCTACACAAGGATGATTGCGCGCGATCCGGGCAAGCTAAGAATCGCGCTTTCGCACCAATGGGGCGACTACCAGGCGACGCCACACATCGTGGCCGAACTGGAAAAGGCCGGGCGGTTCCTCGAAGGCCTCGGCCACCAGGTCGACTACGCCCTGCCCGCACTCGACTTCCGCGAAGCCTTTGCGGCGCAGACCACCTGCTACATCAGTAATTTCGCCGTCGTCATCGGCAACATGCTCGCCGCGCGAGGCCTCGAGCGACCGCCTGAGGATCTGATCGAACCCATCAACATCAGGATCTGGGAGCATGGCCGTGACACGAGCTATGCGGAGCGGGCACGGATGCAGGCGGTGTTCAACACGACCTCGCGCGGCTTCGGCGCCTTCTTCGAGGATTGGGATATCATCCTGACGCCGATCACGGCGCTGCCGACGCCCAAGGTCGGCACCACGGAGTATCTCACCATCAGCGACAATCCCGATGTGCTCGACTGGTTCGGCAATCTCTGGCGCAATTTCGCCTTTACGCCGCTCGCCAATCTCTGCGGCATCCCCGCCATCTCGCTGCCGATGGCCACCCACGAGCATGGCCTGCCGCTCGGTATCCAGGCGATCGCCAAGCAGGCCAATGACGGGCTGCTGCTGCAACTGGCTGCACAGATCGAGCGCGCGACCGGCGGCAAGTGGAACGCCGGGCAGAAGCCGAGGGTTCATGTGACGAACGAGGCGACCGCGAGCCGGTGAGGTCAGCCCATCAGCCACCCGTTATCATTTCTTCTTGCCGGAACCCGAGGTCGGCTGCCAGCCGGCGCCCGCGCCCTTCTGGCTTGGCGCAGCGGCGATCACCTTGATCTTCTCTTTCTTGGGTTTCTTGGCTTCCCGATTGCTTCGTTGCTCGCCCTTGGCCATGTCGACCTCCCTGGTTGGCGATGTCGGAACTGGAAAATTACTCATCGAGCCGTGGCAAACGCGCCGATGGCCAATTTTAGGCCTATGTCCCTGACATAGCGAGCACAAAACATCTCTCGACATCGTGGCTCAAACAGCGTCTGCTGCATCCGTCACCGCCCTTTATCCCTGGCTGGTACAGGCGATGGACGTCCGGGCCGGCACTGGCGCGGTCCGGCCTGTCGGGCATTGTCGGAAACAGCGCTTCTCTCCATCTTCGACATATCAGTCGCCAGCCCAAGCCAGCCATTGATCCACATCCGAGAACCAGTCACGCGATTCGCGGGAGCATTGACGATGAAAAAGCCTCTTCTCTCCATTGACGAACCAGAACCGAAGAAGCCATCACGCGCCGACAGGCCACCTACCGAAGGGTTTGCGACCATTGTCGACGGCCATTTCAAGTCGGAGTTTGATACTGCCGAGGCAGCCGAAGCCGCTGGCCGAAAGCTGAAGTCGGCTTATCCCTATCTTCAGATCGAGATCTATGACTCCGCCATGAAGGTCCGCACGTTGCTGAGTTAGCAAGGCTGGCGATCCGCCGTCCCGCAGGACGGAGGAGACGGCAGGAAATCCCGTCACGCGATCTCGTCGGTCCAGACCTTGAAGCTGACCAGCGTGTTTGGCCCGAAGGTCTGCGTGATCGGGACATCAGAAGCATCGCGCCCCTGCGCGATCAGGACACGGCCGATCCTCGGCACGTTGTTGCGCGGATCGAAGGTGCGCCAATGTCCGCCGATATAGGCCTCGAACCAGCCGGCGAAATCCCCCACCGCCCAGGGCTTCGGCGTGCCGATGTCGCTGAGATACCCCGTGCAATAGCGCGCGGGAATATTCATGCAGCGGCAGAACGCGATGGCAAGATGGGCGTAGTCGCGGCAGACGCCCTTGCCTTCCTCATACGCTTCCAGCGCCGTCTTGCTGGCGCGCGCGTGCTCATATCCGAAGGCGATGTGATGATGGACGAAATCGCAGATCGCCTGCACCCGCGCCCAGCCCGGCGGCGTCTTCTGGAACGATTGCCAGGCGACTTCCGAAAGCCGGTCGGTCTCGCAATAGCGGCTGCCAAGCAGATAGACCAGGGTATCCGCGGGTAGATCCTCGACCGCGTGCTGAACCGCCGAAGCAAACACCGGATCGGGCAGGCCGCTGTCGCGAACGACACCATCGGCGGCAAGGCGCATGCGGCCGGCGGGCGCGACGATGCGGCTGCACCAATTGCCGAACAGGTCGCGATAGGGAGTGATCTCGACCACTGGATCGGTGGTGAGGAAGTCCGGCACGATGACATCGGACGCACGGGTGAAGTGCGTGCCCAGCACCATGATCATCGGCGTCGGCTGCGGAAAATCGTAGAGCATTTCGAATCCGACGCGCATCTTCATTCGAAATGCCTTTCAGGCTGCTGAGTGCTCGAAATGGCTACGAAACCATCCCATACAAGGCTTGAGCTGCCTTATTCGGTCAAATGCGGCCAGCACTGGAGAAAACGATAGCTAATCTCTGCAAAAGCGCGCACGGTGTGATGATGTCCAAACAACATCATGGCATCGCGTGCAGCTACGGCGGGCGGGCATGACCATGCGCTCGCGACGGGAAACGGTTCACTTCAAGCACCCGTTCCGCATCAAGGGCATCGACCGGCAACTCTCGCCGGGGGCTTACGAAGTCATCACCGATGAGGAGATGATCGAGGGCCTTTCGTTCCCGGGCTTTCGGCGCGTCGCCACCATGATCATGGTGCCCGGTGCGCCGCCGCAACGCGCCTCGATGGAAATGATCTCGATCAGCGCAGTCGATCTGTCCGACGCGCAGCGCATAGACGCGAGCCGACAGCATGAATGAGGAGACCCCGATCGAGCTCGACAAGCATCGCGGCATGGCGGCGCAGAAAGCAACCGATATCCGCCGCGCGCTTGCCGAAGTCGAGGTCAATGCCAAGCTGCTGCGCGACAAGCAGGGCGTTGTCGAAATCCAGATCCTTGCCGCGCCGGCCACGTCGTGGCCCGAGGCCGTGGCCAAGGCGCATTATGTCCTCAACCTCTACTCGGCCAGCCTTGCACCGACTGACACGCATCACCGCGATCTGGTGGCCGCGGTGCTTGCGGATCTTACCCGGCTCTCGAGGGATGAGACCTGAACAAATCAGTGTTCCGCTCGATGAGTGAACACTTCATCCGGCACGTTCCTGCAATAATGGGAACGGCCCAACCGAAAGCACCTGATGCAAAATCTCTCGCCCCGTCACGTCATGACTGAAGAATCGCTTCGCCTCGGTGTGGAATCCGGCTGGTACTCGACCAAGGTCAGCGGAACCTTCGTCTCGGGGCCGCATTCTTCCGAGGCCGACTGCCTGCGCAGGATCGCTGAAATCAACCCGCCGGCAGCGAAGAAAAAGGCGTAATTTCCACTCCGTTCCGGGAGGAAAGCTGATGGCACTCGCACGCGGTAACATCAGGGGTTACGAAGACGACCGGATGGTGCTGCTGTTTTCCATGATGGATGACGCAAGGGAAGTGCCCTGCGCCGTCAGCGCTTCGGCCATGGATGAGCTGGAGCACGTGCCGCGGACGCCGGCCAATCAGCGCGAGGAACAGTTCGTGCGATTGCGCGACCGCATCGAGGCTTGCGCGTCGCGCAAATTCCTGGCGCGGGAGTTCGAAGGCACTCCCCCCGGCATCATCGTGCGCGGCATCGATCTCCGGCGGACGTGAATGCAGGTCCTCAGTTGCAAAGGCGCGACGCGAAATCGCGTCGCGCCTGCCCATGACGATCAGCCAAACGGTAGTCGTGCTTGCCGAGCCGTCTTTATTTCCACTTCGCCAGATAGAAGCGCGGCAGTTCGTCCGGGTACGGCGTGAAGTCGAGCTGCTTGGCGTGGCCGTAGGTCGTCACGTAGGTGTGCAGAGGCGCCCAGTAGGCCTGCCCGGTGATCTTCTTGATCGCCGCCGAATAGGCCTCCTTGCGCACTTCCGGGCTGATGGATGATCCGCCCTGCATCAGCCATTTCTGTACCTCGGGATCGCGCGCATAGTCGTCGGCGCCGCCATCGAAGAAATTCGGCAGAATGGCCGAGACGTCGTTGATCGAATAGCTGCCCCAGCTTCCGAGATACGCGCGCAATTCGCCGGCCTTGGCGCGCTGGATCAATGCGGCCGTCTGGAGCTGATTGAGCTTCGCGCGGATGCCGACCGCGAGCAGGTAGTTCTGAACCGCCGAACCCCATTGCGGCAGCACGTAGCTGGCAAGCTCGACATCGAAGCCGTCGGGATAGCCGGCCTCGGCGAGAAGCTGCTTGGCCTTGGCGGGATTGTAGTCGTAGGTCGCCGCGATATCGCCATCGCAGCCGAACTGCGAGGGGATACACGGCGCGAGCGGAACGCGGCTGCCACCGGTGACGAGCTTCTCGGCAATCGCTTTGCGGTCGATCGCATGCCAGATCGCCTCCCGCACCTTGAGCTTGGTCATCGGGTTGTCGGCGCCGGTGCGGCCGGCGGCATCGAGCGAGAGGTAGCCAATCCGCATCGATTCCTTCCGCACCGCCTGCAGATGCGGCATCCGGTTCACCGGATCGATCTGGTCCGGGTTCATGTTCCAGATCCAGTCGGCGCGGCCGGCGAGCAACTCCGTCATCTCGGTCGCTGCATCAGGCACGAAGCGCACGCTCATCTTCTTGATCGCGGGCTTTCCCTTGGGGCTGCCGGCCCAGTAATCCTCGAACCGCTCGAAATCGATGGAAACGCCCGGCTCGACCTTGGTCATCTTGTACGGACCCGCGCCGACCGGCGCCTTGGCGTAACCTTCCGCCCCGACCTTCTCGCGATAGGCCTTGGGATAGATCGGGACGACGAGCGCGAAATATTCCAGCGCCGCAGGATTCGGCCGCTTCAGCTTGATCCGTACCGAGAGATCGCCGGTCTTCTCCGCCTTTTCGAGCCAGTTATAGTTTGACGGCGTCGACAGCCGGCTCGCCGGATCGGCGATCAGGTTGATGGTGTAGACGACGTCGTCGGCGGTGAAGGCGCTGCCGTCGTGGAATTTGACGCCGGGCCGCAGGGTGAACTCGATCGTGGTCGCATCCGGCAGCTTCCACTCGGTCGCGAGCAGCGGTTCGAGTTTGAACGTATCCGGGTTGCGGTAGACCAGCGCGTCCCAGCCCTGGTGGTGCATCACCACGCCGGTGCGCAAATTATTGTAATAGGGATCGATGTTGGGCAGCGCATCGCGCATCACGATCCGCAACGTATCGGCAGACTTCTGCGCCGCCGCGGGCAGTGCACCGGCGCCGAGCAGAACCGCCGTCAGAATTGCCGCGCTGACCCTGGTTTGCATACGCATTTTACCCTCCGTCCTTGCTGTTTTGCGGTGTGAAGCACGCCCTGTGTCGAAGACAACTCGAAGCACGCTCTATGCCAGATGACATTCTACCATCCCCCGGGGAGCGCGGGCCATGGGCGCCGGCGCCGCATGGCGGCAGCGGTCGACGGCGATACGGCAGCGCGGGTTGAACCGGCAGCCCGGCGGGATATTGGCCGGGTCCGGCATGGCATCGCCAAGGCCGATGTCCGGCACGCCCAGGCCCGGCTCCGGGGTCAGCACGCTCTCCAGCAGCGCCCGGGTATAGGGGTGGCCGGGCTCGCGAAACAGCGCGTCGGTTTCGTTACGCTCGACGAAGCGGCCGAGATACATCACCGCGACATCGCTCGCGACATGCTCCACGACCGCGAGATTGTGGCTGATGAAGAGATAGGTCAGGCCGAGATCGCGGCGCAGATCGGCCAGCAGGTTGAGGATTTGCGCCTGCACCGAGACGTCGAGCGCGCTGGTCGGCTCGTCGCAGATCACGATCCGCGGCTCGAGCACCAATGCGCGCGCGATCGCCGCGCGCTGGCGTTGCCCGCCGGACAGTTGCGCCGGCATGCGCTCGCCCATGACAGCCGAAAGGCCGACGCGCTCCAGAATGCTTCCGACCCGCCGCTCGATCTCGCCACGCGAGAACGTGCCCTGGGCGACAAGCGGCAGCGCCACGATGTCCTTGATGCGGCGGCGCGGATTGAGCGAGGCGAACGGGTCCTGGAACACCAGCTGGATCAGCCGGGCGCGCGCCTTGCGGTCGAGATCGAACAGGCGCTTGCCGTCGACCAGCACGGTGCCCGATGTCGGCTTGAGCAGTCCGAGGATGAGGCGTGCGAGCGTGGATTTGCCGCAGCCGGACTCGCCGACAATGCCGAGCACGCTGCCGGGCGCGATGCTGAACGTAACGTCGTCGACCGCGATCACGCGTTTTTCTGCCGACATCAGGCCGGTGCGCACCCGAAACTCGCACCGCAAATTCTGGACCTCGATCGCGGCGTTCATGCGGGTTGCGGCTCCGCGGATTGCGGCGCGAGCCGGCAAAGATAGTCGTGCGCCTCTCCGGCCCGGCGGCGCGGGATCGCATGCGCACAGGTTTCGTCGGCGTGCGAGCAGCGCGAACGGAACGCACATCCGGCAAAGCCCGGCCCGATCGCCGGCACGACGCCCGGGATCGAGCCCAGCGGCTTGTCGCGTTGCACCCGGCCCGGCACCGGCACGCAGGAGAGGAGACCGCGCGTGTAGGGGTGCTGCGGCGCGCGGAACAATTCCGCGGTTGGCGCGCGTTCGACCACCTCGCCGGCATACATCACCGATACGTGGTCGGCCACGCGCGCGACGATCCCGAGATCGTGGGTGATCAGCAGGATCGAGAGGCCGAGCTCGCGCTTGAGCGTGGCGAGCAGCCGCAGGATCTGCGCCTGCACGGTGACGTCGAGCGCGGTGGTCGGC
>DAIMKE010000023.1:0-4784 GCA_036721875.1 Bradyrhizobium sp.
ATGATGATCGTGAAGTGGACGCTGTACGCCATGCTCAACGCCGAGGAACTCGGCATCACCTCGAAGAACATCGACGAGGCGCTGAAGTCGAAGAAGCCGGACGTGATGCGGCTGGTCGGCACCGAAGGCGCGTATGGCGAAGACCTCGGACTGTCCAAGGATTGGGCCGCCCGTATTATCCGCCATGTCGGCAATTACGGCGAGATCTATGACCGCAATGTCGGCGAAGCATCGAAGCTGAAGATCCCGCGCGGGCTGAATTCGCTCTGGAGCAACGGCGGCATCCAGTACGCGCCGCCGATCCGGTAGGCTCTGTCAGCGCCCAGAACTGTCATCGCCCGCGAAGGCGGGCGATCCAGTATTCCAGAGACGCAAGCTATTGACCGAGAAGCCGCGGCGTACTGGATCACCCGCCTTCGCGGGTGACGACATGGGTGTATGGGGTACGGTTCGCGCGCCCCGGAATGACGGTTTGAATCTCAATAACTCTTCATCCGCGCCAGCTGATCGGCGTGGTAGTTGCTGTCGCCGAACAACTCCTGGCAGACCCGGGCGCGCTTCATGAAGAAGCCGATGTCGAACTGGTCGGTCATGCCCATTCCGCCATGCATCTGCACGCCTTCCTGCACCGCCAGCGTCGCGGTGGTGCCGGCCTTCGCCTTGGCGACGGCAACCGCAGCGCCCGCGTGGTCGAGATCGCCGTCGAGGGCCTGCAGCGCCTTCAGCACCGCGGCGCGGGTGATCTCGATGTCGACATAGAGCTCGGCGGCGCGGTGCTGCAGCGCCTGGAATTCGCCGATCAGCTTGCCGAACTGCTTGCGCTCCTTCAGATATGTAACGGTGCGGCCGAACACCTCTTCGCTCAGGCCGACCATTTCGGAAGCCACCGCGCCGCGGCCGATGTTGAGAACGCCCTCCAGCAGCGCCCCGGCCTGGTCGACCTCGCCCAGCACGCTGTCGGCATTGACCTCGACATTGCTGAACTCGATCCGAGCCGCATTGTGCGCGTCGACCATCACGGTGCGTTCGACGGCGATGCCCTTGGCCTTGGGATCGACCAGGAACAGCGTCAGCCCGTTGCGCTCGCCGGCCGCGCCGCCGGTCCGCGCCGCGACGATCAGGAGATCGGCGGTGTGGCCGTCGACCACGAACGCCTTGGCCCCGCTCAGCTTGAAGCCGTTGCCCGCGCGCACCGCCTGCAGGCTGGTGTGCAGCGGACGATGTTTGGCGCCTTCATCGACGGCCAGCGCCGCCAATAGCGAGCCGTCGGCAATCTTCGGCAAATGCGCCGACTTCTGCGCCTCGCTGCCGCCGCGCGTGATCGCGGATGCGGCCAGCACAGCGGTCGAAAGGAACGGCGACGGCATCAGCGTTCGGCCGATCTCCTCCATCACCACGCCGGCCTCGACGCAGCCGAGCCCGCTGCCGCCAAAGTTCTCCGGCACCAGCAGGCCGCAAAAGCCCATCTCGGCAAATGCCTTCCAGAGGTCGCGGGAGAAGCCGGTGGCGTCCTTGCTGTCGCGCAGCTGGCGCAGATGCGACACCGGCGCCTTGTCGCTGATGAGGCCGCGCGCGCTGTCGCAGAGCATGGATTGTTCTTCGGTGAGGACGAGGGGCATGAAGGAGTGTTCCGGTTTAGAAGAGAATTAAGCTGCTTGTCGTCCCGGCCTTGAGCCGGGACCCATACGCCGCGGCCTATCGAGTAAGGGATGGAGCTGGCGTCACGATCAAACCTCAGGCAGCGGTGGTTATGGGTCCCGGCTCAAGGCCGGGACGACGGGAGTGATGGGCTTACGCCCCCGGCAGATCGAGGATGCGCTTGGCGACGATGCCGAGCATCACCTCCGACGTGCCGCCTTCGATCGAGTTGGCCTTGGTGCGCAGCCAGGCACGCGGGCGGGCGCCGCCTTTCGAGCGCTCGCTTTCCCACTCCAGCGCATCGGCGCCGCCGGCCGACATCAGGATTTCGTGGCGGCGCTTGTTGAGCTCGGTGCCGTAATATTTCATCGCCGAGGAAAAAGCCGGATGCGACTGGCCGGCTTTCGCCAGATCGACTGCGCGTTCGGCCGCCGCCGACAAGGCGGCTTCGTCGATCTCAAAGGTCGATATCTGGCTGCGCAGCATCGCGTCGTCCAGCCGGCCCTGACCGTCGGTGCCAACGGAGTCCGCTGCGACCTGGCCGAGCGGACGGCCGACGCCGCGCTCACCCATGCCCGAGATCATCGCGCGCTCGTGCTGCAGCAGATATTTCGCGACGTCCCAGCCGCGGTTGACGGTGCCGACCACGTGCGATTTCGGCACCCGCACATTGTCGAAAAAGGTTTCGCAGAACGGCGAATAGCCCGAGATCAAAAGGATCGGCTTCGTCGTTACGCCCTTCGAGGCCATGTCGAACAGGATGAAGCTGATGCCGTCATGCTTCTTCGCGGTGGGATCGGTGCGCACCAGGCAGAAGATCCAGTCGGCGTAGTTCGCATATGACGTCCAGATCTTCTGGCCGTTGATGACGTAGTCGTCGCCGTCGCTCTCGGCGCGGGTCTGCAGCGAGGCGAGGTCCGATCCGGCGTTGGGCTCGGAATAGCCCTGGCACCAGCGGATCAGGCCGGCAGCGATCTTCGGCAGGTGCTCCTTCTTCTGTGCCTCGCTGCCATACCTCAGGAGCGCCGGGCCAAGCATCCAGATGCCGAAGCTCGAAAGCGGCGGGCGCGCGCCCATCGCCGCCATCTCCTCGCGCAGCACCTTGTGCTGGGCGGGGTCCAACCCTCCGCCGCCGTATTCCTTCGGCCAGTCCGGCACGGTCCAGCCCTTGTCGCGCATCCGCTCGAACCAGAGGCGCTGCGGCTCCGACGAGAATTTGGTGTTGCGGCCGCCCCAGAACGTATCGCCCTCGGAGGTCATCGGCCGCCGCATCTCCGGCGGGCAATTCGTCTCCAGCCAGGCGCGGGTCTCACGGCGGAATGTTTCCAGATCGGACATGATGGCGTTTCCATGTGGGAATGTTTGGATCGACCTTAGCCGCCGGATCGCGGAATTCAACACATGTCTCGCATCAGCCCATGCCGCACCCGCGGTGGTCACGGCATCCGATCGGGTGTATGCGCAAAGGGAACGATTGAAAAACAAGAGGAAACGGGCATGCGGCTGAAGTTGCTTTCGCCTGGCGAAATGAGCGCCGAGCAAAAAGAAACCTATGATGAGGCGATATCAGGCAAGCGCGGCGCCCCGCCGGCGCCGATGATGGCCTGGCTCAACAGTCCCGACATGGCGCGGCACGCCACGCGCCTGGGCGAGCAGCTTCGTTTCAACACGATCTTTCCCGCAAAACTTTCGGAGATCGCCATCCTCGTCACCGCGCGGCACTGGACCTCGCACTACGAGTGGTATGCGCACAAGCGGCTCGCGCTGAAGGGCGGCATGGACCCCAAGATCATCGACGACATCCGCGACCGCCGCACGCCGACCTTCGACGACCCCAAGGGCCAGATGATCTACGACGTCGCCAAGTCGCTGCATGAGGGCAAGGGCGTCTCGCAGTCGCTCTATGATGAAGCCGTGAAGGTGCTCACCGAACGTGGGATCGTCGAGGTGATCGGACTGTGCGGCTACTACACGATGGTGTCGATGACGCTGAACACGTTCGAGTTCGGGCTGCCGGACGGGGAAGTGTCGGATCTTGCATAACGAACATCTCCACTTACGTGTCCCGGACGCGGTGCAGCGCTTCTTCAGCGCTGCTCCGCAGAGCCGGGACCCATGCCGGCGAGCAATGCAGGCGCCCCGGCCTAGCAGCGCACCGCTAACGCGCTGCGCCGCATCCGGGGCACGGATACCTTCCACAGCGGAGACACCATGCCCGAAAATCCACCCGTCATTGCCGGCACCCGCATCGGGCATGTGCATCTCAAGGTCGCCGACCTCGATCGTGCGCTCGGCTTCTATTGCGGCGTGCTCGGGTTCGAGGTGATGCAGCGGCTGGGCTCCGGTGCGGCGTTCATTTCGGCCGGCGGCTATCACCATCACATCGGGCTCAACACCTGGGAAAGCAAAGGCGGCCATCCGCCGCCGCCGGGCACGACCGGGCTGTTTCACACCGCCATCGTCTACCCGACGCGCGCGGCGCTGGCGGATGCGCTCCATCGCGTGATCCAGGCCGGCATTCAACTCGACGGCGCCAGCGACCATGGCGTCAGCGAAGCGCTCTATTTGCACGATCCCGACGAGAACGGCGTAGAGCTCTATCGCGACCGGCCGCAGGAGGAATGGCCGCGCGCGCCGGACGGATCGCTCGCGATGTTCACGAAGCGGCTGGATCTCGAGGATCTGTTGCGGGCGCGGGAAGTATGAACCTGTAGCCCGGATGAGCGAAGCGACATTCGGGATGCCTCCACTCCGGCCCCGGATATCGCTTCGCTCATCCGGGCTACTTTTTCGCGCGCCGCCCGCGAATCATGATCAGGACCGCGGCTATCAATTCCAGCGCGATGCAGCCGTAGAACGGCAACGCATAGCCGCCCGACAGATCGCGCAGCATCCCGATCACGCCGGGGCCGAACGCGTAAGTGATCTGGTTGATCGCGGTGATCAGGCTGACCAGCACGCCGAACGAACGCGGATCGAACTCGCGCTGCACGATCAGCGCCGGCAGCGTGATCAAATTGCCGACCGAGAAGCCGAACAGCGCACAGGCTGCGATCAGGGCGTAGTCATTGTGGACGTTGATGACGACGAGCAGCGCCAGCGCCTGGCTGACGAACGACAGCGACGACGCCAGCCGCTGGTTCATT
>DAIMKE010000023.1:4797-16338 GCA_036721875.1 Bradyrhizobium sp.
AACAACCCCCGGCCGACCACCGCCATCGCGGTCAGCAACGCCACCGCAACCGCCGCGCGCTCACGCCCGATCACCGTATCCAGGAACGAGATCAGGTGGACGATGAAGCCGACCTGCGCAAACAGCACCAGCGCGAACGCGGTTGATACCGAGAGGAAGCCGATATCGCGAAAGGCCCGGGCGCGGATTTGCGTCGGTGACGGCGCATCAGTGGCTGCAGCGATGCCCGCACCGAAATGCATCGGCGGCCGTCCGACGAAGATCAGGATCACCGGGACCATCACCGCGACCATCACGACCGCCGACGCGATCATCGCGCCGGAGAAACCGAAATAGCCGATCGCGGCCACCATCAGGGGCACGCCGGCGATGCCGCCGAAACTCGCGCCGTTCAGCGCCAGGCTGATCGCCATGCCGCGCTTGCGGTCGAACCACAGACCCAGCGTGTTGGTGATCATGCCGAGGCTGGTCCCGGCCCAGCCGAAGGCCAGCATGGCGTTGGCGAGGTAGAGCTGCCAGGGCTCCGTCACCTGGCCGAGCGAGATCGCGGCGACAGCCATCGTAAGAATGCCAGCGACCATGCAGTTCCGCGGACCGAACGCCTTGATGGCCTCGCTGACAAAGGCGACCAGCGCCGCGCCGGACAAATAGAAGAACGTCGTGCCCAACGAGATCAGCGAGGTCGGCCAGCCGTGCAGCCGGTGCAACTCGGCGACATAGACGCTCTGGCCGTAGAAGCCGAGCCCCCAGCCGAAGGTCGCGAGCAGGAAGCAGACGACGACGATGCGCCAGCCGTCGTAGCGGATCGAGGTTTCGTCGATGGAGGTGTGGGTGGAGGCGTCCAAAGCGGTTCTTCTTGTATTTACTCTCACCGTCATGGCCGGGCTTGTCCCCATCCACGTCTGTCGTGGGCGATGAGAGAAGACGTGGATGCCCGGGTCAAGCCCGGGCATGACGACGAGGGTTAGCAGATCGAAATGTCAATCGCTTCGACGCGCGCCGAACTGTCAGCCGATGTCAGCTATGCCGGCTTCGACGGATCGTAGAAGAACCGCTCGCGAAAGATCCTGTCGCCGCGCCATTCCTGCAGCGCGATTTCGTCGAAGCGCCCGGTCTTGCCGGAATGATAGATGAACTCGAACACCCAGTTAATCGCGACCCGGTCGCCTTCGACCACCGAGGCCACGCAGGTCGAGGTCACGCTCTTGACCCATTCCAGCACCGCGCGCTCATGCGCCACGAGAACGTCGCGGCCGACCCGCGGCGGCGCGGCATTCTCCTGCATGCTGGCGTCTTCCGTGTAGTAGCGCTCGATCGCGCCGGCCTGATCGCCGGAGACGACGGCCGCAATGAACTCATCGAGACGGGCGCGCGATGGCATGGGCCCTCCAGCAACTAAATACCCGGATCGGGAATCTGTTCGACTGCCCGCGATCTTGCGCGCCGTTTGGCGAAGGATGCAAGCGACAACACAACAAGGCCGAGCAGCACCGGCGGGAACACCACCATGTTGACCATCGACCAGCCGTAATGGGCCAGCAACTGGCCGGACGAGAACGACCCGAGCGCCATCATCCCGAACACCAGGAAATCGTTGAAGGCCTGCACCTTGTTGCGCTCCTGCGGCCGGTGCGTTTCCAGCACCAGCGCGGAAGCGCCGATGAAGGCGAAATTCCATCCCACCCCGAGCACGACCAGCGTGGCCCAGAAATGCAACGCGGTAATACCCGAGAGCCCGATCGCGGCAGCGGCGCCTTCCAGCACCAGGCCGACCGCCACGATGGCAAGCGCGCCGAAGCGGGCGATCAGCGAGCCGGTGAAGAAACTCGGCCCGTACATCGCCACGATGTGCCATTGAATGCCGAAATTGGAATCGCTGACGGTGAGCCCGCACATCTGCATGGCCAGCGGCGCCGAGGTCATCACCAGGTTCATCATGGGATAGGCGATCACGCCGCACAGCGCGGCGGCAATGAACCGCGGCTGACGCGCAATCTCGAACAGCGGCCGGCCGCCATGCAGATCCGATGGCGCGGGCTTTGGCGCATCGACGCCCGACAGCACCGCCATGGCCACCAGCGCGACGAGGGCCTGCATCATGAAAGAGAAGGCAAACAGGTAAGGCGGCCACATATCCATGGTCCACTGCACGAGCTGCGGACCGAGCACGCCGGCGAACACGCCGCCGGCCATTACCCAGGACAGCGCCTTGGGACGAAAGGCGACGCTGGCGCCGTCGGCAGCGGCGAAGCGATAGGATTGCGCCACTGCGCCATAGAGCCCGCCGAGGAAGGTCGCACAGCAAAACAGCCAGAACTGCGCATGCAGGATCGCAAACGCGCCGAGCAGGCCGGTGAGGACGCCGCAGAAGGTGCCGATGATGAAGGCGACACGGCGGCCATAGGCCCGCGAGATCGCACCGGTCGGCAACGTGCCCGCGGCAAGGCCCAGCACATACATCGACAGCGGCACGGTGGCGAGCGAGACATCGGGCGCCAGCGTCGCGCCGACGATCGAGCCGGTGGCGAAAATCACCGCCGAATTGGCCCCGGTCCGCGCCTGCGCGGCGGCGAGCCGCAGCACATTGGCGCGCGCACGCGCGTCGTCGGCAATCTCCTTGGTGGCAGTCGCGTCCATCGGCATTCCCGCCCGGCCGGCCCCGGGCAGGGAGCCTCATCGATTGATTTGCGGCACTATGGCGACGCGAAGGGATGCGATCAACCGACGCAAACGGGCGCGCGCTATGCGCGCGCGCCCTTGTTGGATCGCGCGAAGGCCAGAATCATGTTGTTGGCCGGCATTTCCGTGGTTTCGATCAATGCGAGACCCGCGGCCCCGGCCAGCTTTTCCAGATCGGCGATGTCGCGCACGCCCCATTCGGGGTTCTGCTCGCGAAGGCTGGTGTCGAACACGGCGTTGCTCAGCGCGGTGTGCCTGCCCTCGCGCTTGAAGGGGCCATAGAGGAACAGCCTGCCGTCGCTGCGCAGGTAGCGCGCCGCGCCGGCGAACAGGCCTTCGGCAACCCGCCAGGGCGCAATGTGGACCACGTTGGCGCAAAACACCGCCAGCAGGTCGGCCGGCCCGCTGCCGTCGTGCATTTGCGGACACCAGGCGGGATCGGTGAGATCGATGCGCAGCGGCGGACGAATGTTCGGCAGGCCGGCATGCGCGCGCCATGCCTCTATGCTCTTCAGGTGGCGCTCGTTGAGGTCGCTCGGCCACCACGCGATGCCTGGGGTATGCGTCGCGAAATGAACGACGTGCTGACCGGTGCCGCTGCCGGCCTCAACCACATCGCCGGTTTGGCCTGCGAGGAATTTTTCGAGCACGGCCCAGACCGGCTTGTGGTTGCGGTGAAACGCCGCCGCATCGAGACGGCCGTCCGCTTCGACCGGCCGGCCATCCTTGCCGAACTCCACCACGAACTCCGCCACATCAACCTCGCCGAAACCGCTTGAGCCGAACCGTTACGCGCCGTGCGTCACTTCAGGTCGCCACAATAAATATCTTTCAGCACCTGCAGCAGCCGCAGCGCGCGCTGGTCGGCTACACGGTAATGCAGGGTCTGCGAGGCCCGCCGGAATTCCACCAGGCCATCGGCGCGCAGCTTCGCCAGATGCTGCGACAATGCCGACTGGCTCAGCTTCACCACGTCGACCAATTCCCCCACCGTCATCTCGCCGCGCGCGGCCAGGAAGCAAAGGATCAGCAGGCGCTTCTCGTTGGCGAGCATTTTCAGCAGTTGCGCAGCGCCGCCGGCCTGCTTCACGAGCTTCTTCAGCGCCGCCGCATCCCTGGCGCCGCGGGCGAGTTGAATCTGTTCGGCAGCCGTCGCGCCTGCTGTCATAACTGCATTATCCAGATTGGTTTTCCGCGCCTGCGAAGCGCAGATATCATAGCACTGCTTCGACATAAATTAGAATTGACTAAATTAGCAAATGTGGCTACCGGTTCGAAAAAGCAATAAATATGCGGCGATGCGGCTGCAAGGGGAAGAAAACGTGCGGCGGAACTCTTTTCGCGACAAAACGATTCTCTCCGATCTCGCCAGCCCGTCGCGGTCGATGATGGGGCGCCGCGGCTTTCTCGGCCTTGGCGCGGCAATGACCGGCGGCCTCGCCCTCGGCGCACGCCCCGCCCTTGCCGACCCGGCGCCTGCATCTCCTCCGGCCGACGCACCCTGGTCGCAATCGATCGGCGCCGGCGTGGTGGATCGGCCCTATGGCAGGCCCGCCGACCCGGAAGCCTCCGTCATCCGGCGCAACGTGCCCTGGCTGACCGCGGGAACCGAATCGTCCGTCAGCTTTTCGCCGTTGCAGGACCTGCACGGCATCATCACGCCGAACGGACTGTTCTTCGAACGCCATCATGCCGGACGGGCGGACATCGATCCCGCTCAACACAAACTGATGATCCACGGCCTCGTCGAGCGTCCGCTGCTCCTCACCATGAAAGACATCCTGCGCTTCCCGTCAGTGTCGCGCATTCATTTCATCGAATGCCCGGCCAATGGCGGCATGAACTGGCGCGCCGCGCAGATGAACTCGCTGCAGTTCAGCCACGGCATGATCAGTTGCGCCGAGTGGACCGGCGTCAAGCTGTCGACGCTGCTGGAAGAGGTGGGCGTCAGGAAAGAGGCGAAGTGGGCGATGGTCGAGGGCGCCGATGGCGCGCACATGAACCGCAGCCTGCCGCTCGACAAGTGCCTCGACGATTGCCTGGTGGTGTACGCGCAGAACGGCGAAGCGCTGCGGCCCGAACAGGGCTATCCGCTGCGGCTGGTGGTGCCGGGCTGGGAAGGCAACGTCAACATCAAGTGGCTGCGCCGGATCAAGCTCGGCGAAAAGCCCTGGCATTCGCGCGAGGAAACCTCGAAATACACCGACCTGATGCCGGACGGCCGGTCGCGCGGGTTTACGTGGCTGATCGATGCCAAATCCGTCATCACCTTTCCCTGTCCGGAAAAGCCGCTCGACGGCCCCGGCCTCTACGAGATCAGGGGACTGGCATGGACCGGCAACGGCAAGGTCAGGCGCGTCGACGTCTCGATGGATGGCGGCGTCAACTGGGAGGCCGCGCGACTGCACGATCCGGTGCTGTCGAAGGCACTGACCAGATTCTCTCTGCCCTGGCGATGGGACGGACGGCCGGCGCTTGTGGCATCCCGCGTCATCGACGAGACCGGCTATGTGCAGCCGACGATTGCTCAGTTGCGGCAGCAGCGCGGCTCGAACTCGATCTATCACAACAATTCGATCCAGACCTGGCAGGTCAAGCCCGACGGGAGCGTCTTCAATGTACAGCTCGCGTAAGCGCGGCCTGTTGCTCGCCGCCGCGCTGCTTGCAACCGCCGCCGTCGATCTCGCGGGCGCGGCCGAGCCCGGTCATTTCGGCTACGGCAGCGCGGCGACGCCCGAGCAGATCGCCGGATGGGATATCGATGTGCGTGGCGAGGATGGCGCAGGCCTGCCGCCGGGCAAGGGCACGGTCGACAGGGGAGCGGACGTCTACGCCGAACAATGCGCCGCCTGCCACGGAACCTTCGGCGAAGGCGAAGGCCGCTTTCCCAAGCTCGTGGGCGGCGTCGGATCGCTCCGGGACGAGCGCCCGGAGCCGACGGTCGGCAGCTACTGGCCGTTTGCCCCGACCCTGTGGGACTATATTAACCGCGCCATGCCGATGCCCGTGCCGCACACATTGTCAGCGGATGACGTTTATGCTTTGACCGCCTATATTCTGAGCCTGAACGACCTCGTTCCCAATGAATTCGTCGCCGATCGCACCAGCTTGCCGAAAGTCAAAATGCGCAATCGCGACAGTTTCACATGGACCGACCCGCGACCCGATACGAAGGCCCAACCGTGCATGACCGCATGCACCGATGCGGCCGGAGTAAGGATATCGTCGACGGCCGAAGGGAAGAATCTGACGCCGCGCACGACCGGGCCGCTCGACACGATGCAACCAAAATAGAACGACGGAAACGCCTGTGACCGACCATCTTCTGACGAAATACGCAAGGCTGCCGGCGTTCGCACTGGCGCTTGCGATCGGCGCATTCGCAGCCGCGGGCAACGCACAGGCGCAATCCGCCGTGGCCGAAGGCCAAAAGCTCGCGTTCGACCGCAGCAAGGGCAATTGCCTGACCTGCCATGCCATCAAGGGCGGCACCCTGCCCGGCTCGATCGGGCCGGAGCTGGTCGACATCAAGAGCAAATATCCCAATCGCGCGGATCTGGTCGCCATCATCACGGACGAAACCCTGCGCAATCCGCTGACGGTGATGCCGCCATTCGGGCGCAACCGGATCTTGACCCCCAAGGAAATCGAGGCGGTGGCCGATTTCCTGCAGACGCTGTGACGCCGGCCGACACCGCGCACGATTTAGGAGAACGGATATGAGTGAGATCGGATTTTCGGCCACGCGGCGGCTGATCCTGCAAGGCGCAGGCGCGGTCGCGCTCGTCGGCCTCGGCAATATTCCCTTTGGCCCGACAACGGCACTCGCCGCAGCCAACGACAAATATCCGGAAGACGCGTTCAAGGCGAAGAGCGAGGCCGACGCGATCAAGGCGCTCCACGGCAAGAGCCCGGAGCCCTCGGACAAGGTCAAGATGGATGCGCCTGAAATCGCGGAGAATGGCGCCGTGGTCCCGATATCGGTCTCCACGACGCTTGCGGACGTGACCTCGATCGCGTTCCTGGTCAGCGAAAATCCCGTCGCGCTGGTGGCGACCTACAGGATTCCGGCAGGCACCGCCCCCAGCGTTGCGAACCGCATCAAGATGGCGCGGACCAGCAACGTGACCGTGGTCGTGGAAGCCGGCGGCAAGCTCTACAGCGCCACCAAGGAAGTCAAGGTCACCGTCGGCGGCTGCGGCGGCTAGCGCGCATGTTTCGGAAAGACGGCATCCGGTTTTCCGACATGATCGCGTGCAAACGATAGGCTAGGGAGTATTCATATGGCATCGAGCATTCGCGTGCGCGCTACCGCAAGCGGCGAGAACACGGAAGTGCAGGCGCTGATCCAGCATCCGATGGATTCCGGCTTCATCAAGGACGCCAAGGGCGAGCTGATTCCGGCGCACTTCATCACGCAACTGAAGTTCGAACATGACGGCAAGACGGTGTTCGCGGCCGATTGGGGCGGCGGCGTTTCCAAGGACCCGTACGTCAAGTTCTCCTTCAAGGGCGCCAAGAAGGGCGACGAGTTGAAGATCAGCTGGATCGACAACAAGGGCGCGACCGACACCACCACGGCGAAGATCCAATGAAGCTGCGATCCGCAATCTGCCAGGCATCAGCCGCGCTTGCGCTCGCGGCCGTAACGGTTGCCGGCACCCTGCCCGCTGCGGCAACCGACAAGGCCGCGACCGACAAGATCGATCCCGTCGCCGACGCCAAGGCGTTCCAGAAATTCTTCGCCGACAAGTTTCCCAAGGTGAAGTTCGAGGATTTCGTCAACGGCCCCTATTCGATGAACGAGGACCTGCACCGGCAGTGGCAGGAGAAGGAGCAATTCCCGCCTTACGAATTCTCGCTCGAAATGGGCAAGGAAATGTTCTCCAAGCCGTTCAAGAACGGCAAGAGCTACGAGGATTGCTTCCCCAATAAAGGCATCGGCATCCGCCAGAACTATCCTTACTTCGACGAGAAGGAAGGCAAGGTCGTCACGTTGGAGCTGGCGCTGAACCGGTGCCGCGAGGCCAATGGCGAAGCGCCTTTCTCCTACGTGAAGGACGAAATGGCGGCGCTGACCGCCTACATGGCCTTCACCTCGCGCGGCAAGCTGATGGACATCAAGATCCCGAACGATCCAAGAGCGCTGGAAGCCTACCAGGCCGGCAAGGAATATTTCTATACACGGCGCGGCCAGCTCAACTTCTCCTGCGCCACCTGCCACGTGCAGAGCCCGGGCGAACGCATCCGCGCCGAAATCCTCGCGCCCGCGCTCGGCATCGTCAATGCGATGCCGATCTATCGTTCGGAATGGAGCGGCATGGGTACCACAAGCCGGCGCTTCACCACCTGCAACAGCCAGATCCGCGGCGTGCCGCTCAAACCGCAGGACGATGAATACCGCAACGTCGAATATTATCTGTCCTATGTCAGCAACGGACTACCGATTTCGGGTCCGGGGGCGCGGCCATGAGGAACAGGATGTTCAGGTGCGCATTGGTTCTCGGATTGCTCGCCGGCGGCGTGACATCCGCACTCGCCGCAGGCTCCGAGGACGAGTACAAGGCTGCCTACGCTGCGGCTGAAGCCGCCAACAAGGAAGCCGGCAAGCTGCGCAATCAGTGGACCACCACGGCATCGACGCTGGCGGCCGCGAAGAAGGCGGCCGATGCCGGCGAATTCGACAAGGCCACCGCCTCGGCCAGGGAAGCCGAAGCGCTTGCCAAAGCCTCGATTTTCCAGGCCACCAGCGAGAAGACCCGCTGGAAGGAAATGGAAATTCGCTAGGGCATGATCCGGAAACGTGGAAACCGGTTTTCCGCCATGATCATGCGCAAGAGCAGAAGCCGTTGCGACGCGCGGAGACCCGCATGACCATCCGCCGCCGGGATTTCCTGACGCTGGCAGGCGCCGTCACCCTGACAGGCGGCCTGCCGCGGCTGGCGCGAGCCGCCGACAATGGCGGCGTGTACGATCTTGAGCGGTTCGGCAATGCCCGCATCCTGCACATCACGGATGTGCATGCGCAGCTACGGCCGGTGTTCTTTCGCGAGCCAAGCGTCAATCTCGGCGTCGGCGCCATGCGGGGCAACCCGCCGCACCTGGTAGGAAAGGCCTTCCTCGATCGCTTCGGTATCCGTCCCGACAGCGCCGACGCCTACGCGTTTACCTATATCGAATTTGAAAAAGCCGCCGGACGATTTGGCAAGCTCGGCGGCTTCGCGCACCTGAAGACGCTGGTCGACCGGCTGCGCAGCGATGTCGGGAACGGCCGTTCGATGCTGCTCGACGGCGGCGACCTCTGGCAGGGCACGGGCCTGGCCAATACGCTGCAAGGCACCGACATGGTCGATGCCGCCAACCTGCTCGGCATCGAGGCGATGACCGGCCATTGGGAATTCACCTATGGCGAGAAGGTTCTGCGCGCCAATCTCGAACGCTTCAAGGGCGAATTCCTGGCGCAGAACGTCTTCCTCACCGAGGAGGCCGCCTTCAACGATGCCAAGGCGTTCGACCCGGCCTCGGGGCGCGTGTTCAAGCCGTCCGTCATCAAGGAAATCGGCGGCTATCGCATTGCCGTGATCGGACAGGCGTTTCCCTACGTGCCGATTGCCCATCCAAAGCGCTTCACGCCGGACTGGAAATTCGGCATCCGCGACGAGGAACTGCAAAAGCTCGTCGATGCCCATCGCAGCAACGACAAGGTCGATGCCGTCATTCTACTCTCGCACAACGGCATGGATGTCGACCTGAAGCTGGCAAGCCGCGTCACCGGCATCGACGTCATTCTCGGCGGCCACACCCATGACGCCGTGCCGCAGCCGGTTGCGATTACCAATGCCGGTGGCGTCACGCTCGTCACCAATGCCGGCTCAAACGGCAAGTTTCTGGGCGTGCTCGACCTCGAACTGGCCAAGGGCAAGGTCGCCAATGTGCGCTACCGCCTGCTGCCGGTGTTCTCGGAACTGCTGAAGCCCGACCCCGCCATGCAGACGCTGATCGACAAGACCCGCGAGCCGCATGCGACCGCATTGGGCGAGAAGGTCGGCGTCGCCGACCGCCTGCTGTATCGCCGCGGCAATTTCTCCGGCAGCATGGACCAGTTGATCTGCGACGCCCTGCGCGGCGAGCTGGATGCCGAGATCGCGCTGTCGCCCGGCTTCCGCTGGGGCACGACGGCGCTGGCGGGCCAACCGCTGACGATGGAGGATGTGCTGGCGCAAACCGCCGTCACCTATCCCCAGACCTACGTGCAGAAGATGACCGGCGGCCAGATCAAGGACGTGCTGGAAGACGTCTGCGACAATCTCTTCAACACCGATCCGTATTACCAGCAGGGCGGCGACATGGTTCGTGTCGGCGGCCTGTCCTACACCTGCACGCCGGACGAAACCGTCGGCAAACGGATTTCCGACGTGAAGCTCGACAACGGCCACGCGCTGCAGGCCGGCAAGAGCTACAAGGTGGCGGGCTGGGCTTCCGTCAACGAGCAGACCGGCGTGCCGATCTGGGACGTGGTCACCCGCCATCTGAAATCGGGCAAGCCGCCCAACAGGTCGGCGCCGGGCGTCACGCTGAAGGGCGTTGAAGGCAACCCCGGCATTGCAGGACAGGGATGACAGGTTTTTCGATCTTCATTCGCGCCACGGCCACGGTGCTGCTGATCGCAACCGCCGCGCCCTGCGCACGTGCGCAGCAGGCGCCGCTGCAGGACAAGCCATTCGCGGATCACAAGATCGTGCTGCAGCTCTCCGACAATGACCCGCGCAAACAGGGCCTGGTGATCAGCGTCGCCAACAATCTGATGAAGTTCTACGATCCCGACAAGGTCGCGGTCGAGATCGTGACGTTCGGTCCGGGCATCGACCTGCTGCGCCCGGAAAATCCGAACCGCAAGGCGGTCGAGAGCCTGGTGGCGCAGGGCGCGCGGGTCGATATCTGCCTCAACACCGTCGATACGGTCGAGCGCGAGGCCGGCAAGCGGCCGGAATTCATTGCCGCGGCGACGCCAGTGCAGGTCGGCGTCGCACAGATCCTGTTTTTGACCGAGAACGGATATACGCTGGTGAGGCCGTGACCGCGCGTCCTGGCGGAATATCCGGTCGTAATGTGGTATTGTCAGGCATAAAGATGCGGCAGGCATATTGACCATGATCTTTCGTCAGCTCTTCGACAGCGTCTCCGGCACCTACAGCTATCTGCTGGCGAGCCGCGCCGGCGGCGAGGCGCTGATTCTCGATCCCGTGCTGGAAAAGGCCGACCGCTATTGCCAGTTGCTGCGCGAACTCGACCTGCGGCTGGTCAAGGCGGTCGACACCCATCTGCACGCCGATCACGTCACCGGCCTCGGCGAACTGCGCGACCGCACCCAGTGCATCACCATCATGGGCGAGCAGAGCAAGGCCGACGTGGTGTCGATGCGGGTCTCCGACGGCGACAAGGTGATGATCGAGGGGCTCAGTCTCGACGTCATGTACACGCCCGGCCACACCGACGACTCCTACAGCTATCTGATGGGCGACCGCGTCTTCACCGGCGACACGCTCCTGATCCGCGGCACCGGCCGTACCGATTTTCAGAACGGAAGTTCGCGCGCGCAATACGAGTCAATCTTCAACCGGCTGCTGAAACTGCCCGATGAAACCATGGTCTACCCCGCCCACGACTACAAGGGCGACACGGTTTCCACCATCGGCGAAGAGCGGCGCTACAATCCGCGGCTGCAGGTGCGCTCGGTGGACGAATATATCGAGCTGATGGCCAACCTGAAGCTGCCGAACCCGAAGATGATGGACGTGGCCGTTCCCGCCAACATGCATGTCGGCCTGCACCAGGAAGAGCTCGCCAGGCAGGGCCTTGCGC